>DASQKT010000210.1:0-20775 GCA_035630415.1 Skermanella sp. | reverse complement strand
GGATGTCTATCTCGAAGCCAAGGGCACCGGGTTCGACGTGAAGATCATCCGCACCATCATCCGACTCCGGAAGAAGGCGAAGGAAGAGCGCCAGGAAGAGGAAGAGTTGATCGAACTCTACAAGATGGCGCTCGGGATGGAGTGAGGACGAAGTATTTGTCGTTGTTCTGTTTTCGTTATGCCCGGACTTGATCCGGGCATCTCTTTTTAGTGGCTGAGCGTGTAACGGGCGACTTCAAACTGAAGTCGTCATGGCCGTTTTTGCCGGGAGGTACCCGGATCAAGTCCGGGTAAGACGGAATGGTGGGTAGTATCACCTACGTGATGCACAGGAATGGTTCAAGTCAGCACTTAGAGGCTCAAGTTCGATCGTAACAAACAAGGACGAATACTTCGCCCTCACTCCATTCCGAGCGCCATCTTGTAGAGTTCGATCAACTCTTCCTCTTCCTGACGCTCTTCCTTCGCCTTCTTCCGGAGCCGGATGATGGTACGGATGATCTTCACGTCGAACCCGGTGCCCTTGGCTTCGAGATAGACATCCTTGATGTCGTCGGAGATACCCTTCTTCTCTTCTTCAAGGCGCTCCAAGCGCTCGACAAAAGAGCGAAGGCGATCGGCGGCAATGCCCCCGACGTCATTCGTCGGAGCCGCAACTGAACTGTCCGTCATGAATTCCTCGTCACCTGAAACGACCTGTTGGGCGCACCATAGCCAATCCAATCGCCAAGGGCACCTGTCGGCGAACGTTCCAGCAAACTTTTCGGTGCGCCCCTGCCCTGCGCGAAATCTAGCTCAGGCCGGTAGCCGCTGGTCAGTGGTCGGCGCGCGCCTGGGCGGCCGCGAAGGCCTGCTGCTGCTCGACCGTCGCTTCCGCCTGATGCTTGGACTTCCACTCCTCGTACGGCATGCCGTAGACGATCTCGCGGGCGTCGTCGTAGCTCATCTCCAGCCCCTTGTCCTCGGCGGCGGCCCGGTACCACTTCGACAGACAGTTGCGGCAGAAGCCGGCGAGGTTCATCAGGTCGATGTTCTGCACATCGCTCCGGTTTCGCAGGTGTTCGACCAACTGCCGGAAGGCAGCGGCTTCAAGTTCGGTGCGCGTCCGCTCGTCCAGTTCCGTCGTCATCGTCTCGACTCCTCGAATTCTTGCGTTATGACCATCGGCGCGGTTACCTCTGGCCTGACATGGCATTTGGTAAGGGATAGCGCAACGCCCACATATTTCGTTTCCCCAAGGCACTAATTTTAGCTAACTTAAGGCTGCTGGCATCGCGCCAGTTTCCCAACCTTGGGATGCTGAGCATGGTTATCGATCTGACACCCAATCTACCCTACGACATGCGGGACCGCGCCGAACAGGTAGCAAGGCGTGCTGCGGGCTTCGCCGACCTCGTCCGCTACGGCGCCGGCTCCAGGCCGAACAGGGTCTCTCCGATCAGCCAGTCCACCACCTGCCTCAGCGCCTCCTGAGGCTCGGCACCTGCCGCCACCGCTTCGTTGTAGACGGCGACCTGACGATGCGCGCTGGTGCCACGACCGACGATATCACGGGCGTTGGCGATGGCATCGACGCAGCCCAGCGCTTCCGCGTCCTCGCGCAGAAGTCCGATCAACTCGTCCAGCAACTCGCCATAGGGCACGATCTCGCCCCGGCCGAAATCGATCAGCCCGCCGTCGAAGCCGTAGCGCTGAGCCCGCCAGCGGTTCTCCTCGATCAGCAGGTTCCGGTAGCGCCGCCACTGGACATTGTCCCGCCGCAGCCGCCACAGCATGCGCAGCAGGCAGACATAGAAGGCCGCCACCGTCAGCGTATCGTCCAGCCGGGTGCAGATATCGCTGATCCGCACTTCCAGCGTCGGAAACCTGCTTGATGGCCGGATGTCCCACCACAGCTTGGTGGCGTCCTCGATCACGCCGGCCTCGATCAGCGCCCCGACCTGCTGCTGGAACTCGCCGAAGCTATGGTACTCCTCGGGCATGCCTGTCCGGGGCAGCTCGTTCCACACCGCCAGTCGGTAGCTCTTCAGCCCGCTGTCCTGGCCCTGCCAGAACGGCGACGACGTGGACAGCGCCAGCAAATGCGGCAGGAAGTAGCGGACCTGGTTCATCAGGTCGATGCGCAGGTTCTCGTCCTCGATCCCAACATGGACATGCATGCCGCAGATCATCAGACGACGCGCCGGAGCGCCGATATCGCGCGCCAGCATGTTGTAGCGGTCGCGGTTGGTATGCTTCTGCGGCAGCCAGACCGCGAAGGGATGGGTCGAGGCCGCTATCGGCGCCATCCCGTAGCGGCTGACGACGTCGGCCACCGACAGGCGCAGCCGCGACAGCTCGCCCTTTGCCTCCGACAGGTCGGAACAGACGCGAGTGCCGATCTCAATCTGGCAGCGCAGGAACTCCGGATGGACCTGATCGGGCGCCACGGCCTCGCACGCGGCCAGCATGTCGTCGGGCGGTTCGGGCACGATATCGCGGGTCTGCCGGTCCACCAGCAGATATTCCTCTTCGATGCCGAGCGTGAAGCTGGGAGCCTTGGCAGCCATGATCCTCAGAAGTGCTGGATGCGGAAGAGAGCGGGATCGGCCAGGACCTCGTCCATGGCGCGTCCCAGGATATCCGCCCACTCGATGGCGGCCTCCGGCGTTGTGATCAGGTCCTGCCGGATCTCGACCAGAAGGTTCGGCAGCCCGCGCTGGGTCGCATGCCGGTCCAGGGTCGATCCCTCGCAGTTCCGCCCCGTATACGGCTCGTTGTCGCCGACGCAGAGACGCGGATCGCGCTTCAGGTTCTCGATCACCGGCGCCGCCATCCTGTCGTCCTGATCCCACAGGACGCCGATATGCCAGGGCCGGTCGGTGTCGCGCATGACGGGGGTGAAGCTATGGATCGACACGATGGCCGGGACTTGCCCGCGCTCCATCATCCGGTCGATCTCGGCGCCCACCGTCGTCTGATAGGGCCAGAACAGCTCGTCGATCCGCAACGCCGCCTCGGCCGGACTGAGCGTTCGGTTGGCCGGGACGATCGTCCCGTCGCTGATGACCGGGATCAAGGTCGGGTCTTCCAGGTCGCGGTTGATGTCGACGATCAGCCTCGAATACCCCGACAGCACCGCCCCAGCATCGTACCGCCCGATCAGCGCCCTGGTGACGTCGGCGGCGCCGATGTCCCAGGCGATATGCCTGGACATCTCCTCGCCGTCCAACCCAAGGGTACCGAGCGACGCCGGCACGGCGTTGGAGGCATGGTCGCACAGCAGCAGGACGGGCGCGCGGCCCTCGCGGTTGAGCACCGTCACCGGCGGCGGGTCGCCGGGACCGAGCAGAGGCGGCAGCGCCGCCGGCTTGGGAGCCGTGGAAGCAGAAGACATGGCGCGCACTATACCCGAAACGAGCCGCGACGAAATGCCCCGTAAGACACAATCGGTCCGATCCTCTCCGGCCAATCCCGCAGGCACTTGCCAAACCCGTCGATCCGGTGTCCATGGGGGCTTGACCGAAAGCACCCGACCCACTCAGAAGCACCAGCAATGCCCATCAATCCGCCCGCCGCCAGCGCCGACCCGGCTCATCACGACACCGCCGCCTCCGAAGCCAAAGCCCGCATCGCCCTGATCGGTCTGCTGATCGGTGCGCTCGGCATCGCCCTGTCGCCGATCTTCGTCCGCCTGAGCGAAATCGGCCCCGTCGCCACCGCCTTCTGGCGCATCGGCTTCGCGATGCCGGTGGTCTTCGCCTGGATGGTGCTGGAAAGCCGGAGCGCCAACCCGCCCCGCCGCCCTTCCACCAGACGCGACTACCTCCGCCTGATCTGGGCCGGGCTGTTCTTCGCGGGCGATCTGGCGGTCTGGCACTGGTCGATCCAGTTCACCTCGGTCGCCAACTCCACCCTGCTCGCCAACTTCGCCCCCATCTTCGTGACCCTGGTCGCCTGGGCGGTCTTCAAGCAGCGCTTCTCCCGCACCTTCATCGGCGGTCTCGCCCTGGCAATATTCGGCGCCGTCGTGCTGATGGGCGAGAGCATGAACCTCAGCGCCAGCCATCTGTTCGGCGACGCGCTCGGCATCGTCACCGCCATGTTCTACGCCGGCTACATCCTGTCGGTCGGCCGCCTGCGGGCCGAGTTCTCGACCGCCACGATCATGACCTGGACCGGTCTGGTCAGCGGCCTGACCCTGCTTCCGCTGGCCCTGCTGTCCGGCGAAAGCCTCACCCCGCCCACCCTCTACGGCTGGTCAGTCCTGGCCGCCCTCGGAGTCATCAGCCACGCCGGAGGTCAAAGCCTGATCGCCTACGCGCTCGCCCACCTGCCGCCGGCCTTCTCCTCCGTCAGCCTGCTCCTTCAGCCCGCCGCAGCGGCGGTCTTCGCCTGGATACTGCTGTCTGAACCGCTGGGCTTCCTCCAGGCGACCGGCGCCGCCATCGTCCTAGCCGGCATCTTCCTGGCTCGCCGGGGCAGCCGATGAAATACTCGGCAATCAAATAGTTAGGAAACTTATAGAATATACCGACCGCATCGATGCCATATCCGGCAGCGGACATAAACTTTCTTTTGCCGAATCCTTCACTACCACCTTGTTGCATTCCGTTCAAATTGATCCAAAATGGCGGACGGAGTTCCGCAACGCTCTGGCGTAAATAGGCACCTGGTATTACCATACGCGCCCGTATCGACTAGAAAGCGACCTGGAGGAAGGCGTATTGACCGAAGCGAGCGAGGCGATCGAACCTGTAGCCAAGTATGGCGGAGACCGGGTTTCCGACAAGGTCGCGACGAAACTCCTCGACATGATCGCCCATGGCGAACTGACTCCCGGCCAGCGCCTGCCGGGGGAGCGTCAGCTTGCCGAACAGATGGGCGTCAGCCGCGTGTCGGTGCGCGCCGCCCTTCAGCAGTTGAAGACGCAAGGGTTCCTGACCGCCGTCCAGGGGGGAGGGACGCGCGTGCTCTCCACCGCCGGCGACATGGACCCGGCCTTGACGGAGATGATCCGGATCAAGTTCGACAACCTGTACGATCTGGCGGAAATCCGGGTCATCCTGGAATCATGGGCGGCCCGCCGCGCTGCCATGAACGCTACTCCCGAACAGGTGGCCGAGATCGGCCGGACGGTCGTCGCCATGGCGCAGCCGTCGCGCGGCAAGCTGCGGGCGACCGACGACGTGGATTTCCACATCGCCATCGGCAAGGCCGCCGGCAGTCCGATCTACATGCATATCCTGTCCATGATCCGCGACACGTTGACCCAGATGCTGGAATTCCACCGGCACGAGTTGTTCGACCGCAGCGAGGACAGGATCGTCCTGGCGCAGCACAGGGCAATCCACCGCGCGATCGACCGCCACGAGCCCGACGCGGCGGCAGCCGCCATGACCGCCCACCTGACCTGGGTGCTGGAACACTACCACGCCGCCCGCCGCCGCCGCGAAGCCAGCATCGCCGCCGAAGCCGAAGCACCCACGGCGCCGCCGGACCCCGCTCCTTAACGCCTTAGCTGACGGCTTGGCTGACGCCTTAGCCGCCGGGCGCCCTGCCGCCCACCGCCGCCGTGACGTCGGCTGCCGCCCGCGCCACCAGGGCACCCAGCGCCGGAATACGCTCGTTCGGAATTCGCGCCGTCGGACCCGAGATCGACAGCGCCGCCAGGGGTCTCCCGTGCTCGTCATGGATGGCCGCAGCCACGCAACGCAATCCTACGGCATGTTCCTCGTCGTCGATCGTGTAGCCGCGTTCGCGGCTGGTGGCCAGTTCCCGCAGCAGGTTTTCCCGATCGGTAATCGTCTTGCCGGTCAGGCCGATCGCCCGGCCTCCCTCCAGCACCGCGCCGGCCTCGATTTCCGGAAGGGCGGCCAGCAGCGCCTTTCCGACGCCGGAGCAGTGCAGCGGCACCCGGATGCCGGGCTGCGACAGCGCCCGCATCATCTGGCGGCACTCGACCTGGGCCAGGAATACCGCCTCGCCCCGGTCCTCCGCCGCCAGATTGACGGTTTCTCCGGCTTCTTCCATCAGCCGATGCATGATCGGCCGGGCCAGCGCCGCGTAGTTCCGCCCGCGCAGGAAAGCACCGCCGACGCTGAACGCCTTCACCCCGATAAACCAGCGTCCCCGATCCTCGTCATGGACGACATAGTGCCGCTGCTCCAGGCTCTTCAGTAGCCGGTGCACCGTGCTGGGCGGCAGCCCGGCCGCCTGTCCCAGTTCCCCAAGTCCCAGCCCTGCTTCCGCCGCCGCGATGCATTCGAGCAGATCCAGCGCGCGGCTCAGCGCCTGTACCGGGTTCGCCGCATCCGCCTTCGTCCTGCCGCCGTCGGCGCCACCTGTCGTCCGTTGCCCGAGATCGCCGTCCAAAGCTTCTCCACCATGCGGATCTTTCCGCATTCCGATAACCTAATCCCCGATATGTACGCTCCCTGTGTACGATCCACCACCGGTCGGCGCAACCGGCTCCTGAGGTGCCGGGCAACCTTCGGCCATGGCCGGCTTGTCACTGCGTAAATCGACTTTATAGATGCAAGCGACAAGACTATCGACATATTTCAAAGGTTAGGCATCATCAGAACAAGATATATCCAAATACATTATCTAGCATTTTATCTAATTTAATAAAAACTAAACTTTTCCAGCACAACACTAAACAGCTTGTCGCCAGAATAGAGGATCAATTTTTCACCTAGCCTTCAGGTGATCCCTCTTCGTACGCGGATTTCTCTCCTCGTCCACTTCGACAAAAGTAATGGATATAGATACTGGGGAGGACTACTGAATATGCAGTTTAGAATGTCCAGGTTTCATTCCTTTTGTCTCGTGGTCGCCGCCTTAGTAACCGGCCACGTGACTGAGACTCTCGCCGCGTCGGCGACGACCTCGCTGGCCGACGTCAAGAAGTCCTACGTCCGTCCCGTCGACATACCCTTTCCCGAGGCAAATCCCTATACGCCGGAAAAGGCGGAACTTGGGAAAGTGCTGTTCTTCGACCCCCGTCTGTCGGGGTCGCAGGCCCTGTCCTGCGCATCCTGCCATAACGCCAGCTTCGGCTGGCAGGACGGCAGGCCGACCGGGCGCGGCGAAGGTCTGAAGCCGCTGGGCAGGCACAGCCCGACCGTGATGAACCACGCCTGGAGCGAAGTATTCTTCTGGGACGGCCGCGCCGACACCCTCGAGCAGCAGGCCATGGGACCGATCACGGCGGATGTCGAGATGAACATGCCGATCGAGAAGGCTGTCGCGGCCCTGCAAGCCATTCCCTGGTACGTCAAGCGGTTCGACGCGGTCTTCCCCGGCGAAGGCGTTACCGCCGACACCATCCCCAAGGCGATCGCAACATTCGAGCGGACCATCGTCTCCGCCTGGGCGCCTTTCGATTCATGGATCGCCGGCGATGAATACGCCATATCGGACGGCGCCAAGCGCGGTTTCGTCCTCTTCAACGGCAAGGCCAACTGCTCGGCCTGCCATTCCAACTGGAACTTCACCGACCAGAGTTTCCACGACATCGGATTGGCTTCGGAGGATATCGGTCGCGCCAAGTATATGCCCGAAATTCAAGAAATGAAGCACGCCTTCAAGACGCCGGGCCTCCGCAATATCGACCAGCGCGCACCCTACATGCATAACGGTTCCGTGCCGACGATCCGCGCGGTGATCGAGCACTACAATGACGGCTTCCGGCGCAGGCCTTCGCTTTCGGCCGACATGAAGCCGCTTGGGCTGACCGGTGGCGAGATCGACGACATCGTCGAATTCCTCGCGACGCTGACCGGCGCCGAGCCGCCCGTCGCCGTTCCCCTGCTGCCCTGACCCGGAGATTTCGCCATGACCGGCTTTTCTATGCGGCTCCCCAGCCTTCTACTGGGCGGCCTGATCCTCGCGGCCCCGGCCATCGCCGGACAGGACCACAAGGTCTTTCAGGTGGATAAGAAGTTTTCGGTTTCCGACCTCGCCGTCAACCGCGGCGACAGCGTCACCTTCGTCAATGCCGAGCAGATCACCGTCCACAACGTCACCGGGAAAGGGGCCGCCAGCATCAACACCGGCTCCCAGAAACCGGGCGAAGCGAAGCAGGTGATGATGGACCAGCCGGGCACGATGGAAGTGCGCTGCGCGATCCACCCGCTGATGAAGATGACGGTCACGGTGAAGTGAGGAAACGGTCATGTCGATTCGATGGAAGACTTTTCTGAGTGTCGGGCTGCTGCTGGCCCTGATGGCGGCCCAGGGCGCCTGGCTGCTGATGGGGCAGCAGCGCATGGGCAATGCCGTCATGACCATTTACGAAAAGCCGCTGATGGCGACCCACTATTCCCATCTGGCCAAATCCGCCCTGGACGGCGCCAACAGCCATCTCTCGGCGACGCTGATGATGAATGGAACGGCGGATTGGTCCACCGCCCGGAAGCGCTTCGAGGAGCAGAGCGACACGGTGATCGAAAACCTCTCGGTCGTTGCCGAACGCGCGTCCAGCCCCACGATAGCAGAGGCCGCCGCCGACCTGATCCGTCAGGTGGAATCGTGGCGCGACCTTGCCCGTCCCATGCTCGGCACCGGGAGCAATGCCGCGACCGGCCAACTCACCCTGCCGACGCGGAAGCGGCTCGACAACTCGACGGCATCGATCCAGGCGGCGATGGACATGCTGCTGGAAACCATCTCGGCCGACGCCTACAGCTTCACGGCCGCGACGCAGGAACAGTTCGAAGCGACCGTCAAGGTCGGCGTCGCCGCCGTTGCCGGCCTCGTGGCGCTCGGCCTCGGTCTCGGCACGCTTCTCTCGATCGGCATCTCGCGCGGCTTGGCGCGGGCGGTGCGTGCCGCCGACCGTGTGGCCGGCGGCGACCTGGACCAGCCGGTCGAAGCCGGCGGCAAGGATGAATTCGGCAGCCTCCTGCACTCGCTTGACGCGATGCGCATGGCGTTGCGCCAGCGACTGGAAGCCGAGAAGAGCATGGCAAGCGCCAAGCTGGCGGAGGAAACCCGACACACCGCCGAGCAGGACCGTATCGCTGCCGCCAGCCGGAGCTTCGCGGAGGCGATCTCACGGCGTTTCTCCCGGATGTCGACCCAGTTGACCGACCTGACCGCCACGTCGGAAAAACTCGCACAAACCTCGTCGACCGCGATCGGCCTGTCGGAAAGCGCCGGAAAGGCAGCGCAAGCCGCCATTACCGATGTCGGCGCCGTCGCCGAAGCGAGCGGCGGGCTCGCCTCATCCGCCACGGAAATCACTGCTCAGATCGGACGTTCCGCCAGGGTCACCCAGGATGCCGTGGAAGAAGCCGGCAATGCCGGCCGCACGGTCGCCACCCTGCGCGAGACGGCCGGCCGCATCGGCGAGATCGTCGTCCTGATCGCCGGCATCGCCGACCGGACCAACCTGCTGGCGCTGAATGCCACCATCGAGTCGGCACGGGCCGGGGAAGCCGGCAAGGGCTTCGCCGTCGTCGCCTCCGAAGTGAAGAACCTCGCTAACCAGACGACCAAGGCAACCAGCGAGATCGACAGTCAGATCCAGGACATCCAGGCCGCCACCAAGGATGCCGCCAGGGCGATCGAGCGCATCGCCGGCACGATCGACGAGGCGCATCGCGTCGCCGCATCCATCACCACCACGGTCGAGAACCAGCAGACGGCGACGGTCGGCATCGCCCAGCGCTCGACGCAGACGAGCCAGCGGGTCGCCGAGGTTTCGGAAACCATGAAACGTCTGGCGGTCAGCGCCGAAGACACCGATCAGGTCGGCAGCCACCTGCGCACGGTGGTCCAGAGCATGGACGCCGAAGCCCAGGCGCTCAACTCGGACATCCAGTCCTTCCTGCAACAGGTCGCCGCCTGAGCAAACCTACTCCGCCGCCTGCACCTCCGCCGCCTTCGCCTTCGGGCGGGCGGCGAAGTCGGGGTTCCCCCTCAACGCCTCCGGCAGCGGACCGCCGGTCGCCCAGTCAAGCAACTCGACCGTGTGAACGATCGGAATGGCCGTCCCTGAACCGATCTGGGTCATGCAGCCGATATTGCCCGCCGCGATCACCTGCGGCTTGGTGCTCTCGATGTTGCGCACCTTGCGCTCGCGCAACTCCCCCGCGATCTCCGGCTGGACGAGGTTGTAGATGCCGGCCGAACCACAGCACAGATGCCCTTCAGGCACCTCGCGGATCTGGAATCCGGCCTTGCCCAGCAGCGCGCGCGGCGGCGTCTTGATCTTCTGGCCGTGCTGCATCGAACAGGCAGAGTGGTAGGCCACCACCTGCCCCGTCTCGACCACCGGCTCGCCCAGGCCAAGTTCCGCCATGAACTCGGTCACGTCCTTCGCCAGCGCCGAGATGCGGGCTGCCTTGTCCGCCAGCTCCTTGTCCTCGCGGAACATGAAGCCGTAGTCCTTGACGGTCGTGCCGCAGCCGGACGTATTGACGACGACAGCGTCCAGCCCGCCCTTCTCGATCTCCCTGGTCCACGCCAGGATATTGGCGCGGGCATAGCCGTGGGCGTTGTCGGTCAAGCCCATATGATGGGTCAAGGCACCGCAGCACCCGGCGCCCTTGGCGACCACCACCTCGACGCCGTGGCGGGTCAGCAGCCGCACCGTCGATTCGTTGATAGCCGTGTTCAGCACCTGCTGAGCGCAGCCGTTCAGGATCGCGACCCGCTTCCGCCGAGTCCCCTCCGCCGGGATCACCTGCGGCTTATCCACCGCGCTGGGACCGGGGATCTTCTTCGGAGCCAGCGCCAGCATGCCCTTGAGCTTGGACGGCAATACGCCCGCCACGGGCCGCCCCGCCTTGGCCGCCATCAGGGCCATCCGGAACAGAGCGGGACGTGGCAGCACCGTCGCCAGCATCTTCCGCATGAGGCGCTCGGACGCCGGACGGCGGTAGGTCTTCTCGATATGGGCGCGGCCATGGTCGACAAGGTGCATGTAGTGCACGCCGGACGGACACGTGGTCATGCACGACAGGCAGGACAGGCAGCGGTCGATATGCTTGACCACCTGATCGGTCGCCGGCTTGTCGTTCTCCAGCATGTCCTTGATCAGGTAGATGCGGCCGCGCGGGCTGTCCAGTTCGTCGCCCAGCAGGGCATAGGTCGGACAGGTCGCGGTACAGAAGCCGCAGTGGACGCAGGCACGCAGGATCTTTTCGGATTCGCGCGTATCGGCGTCGGCAAGCTGGGCCAAGGTGAAGTTGGTCTGCAAGGCGGTTCTCCGCGTCAGACCCCGGCGTACATACGGCCGGGATTGAAGATGCGCTTGGGGTCCTGGGATTCCTTAACGCGCGCCGACAAGGCCGCCAGCGTCGCTGCCTGGGGATGAAAGACGTCCGCCGAGGCCCTTACCGTATCGGGCGCCCGGATCAGCGTCGCGTGGCCGCCGCCGAGACCTACGGCCTCACGGATCACTTCCTGCCCCGCCCGCTCGACCGTGGGATCGACCGCCAGCCAGATCAGCCCGCCGCCCCAGTCGAAATAAGCCTCCGCCGGTAACCGGGATGCGATGTCCGCCGCCACCCGAGCGCCATCCGCCGGCGGCACCGACAAGCGCCAGACCAGCTTTTCCGGGCTCGAAACGAACGGCTTCACGTCCCTGACCGCCGTCCAGAACGCCAGCGACGGCTCCCGCTCCAGGAACTCGACGCTGCCGAAGCCCCGGAACAGGTCGCGGAACTTGCCTGCCCGGTACTCGATCGACGGCCCGAAGCCTTCCAGCCGGATCGCGGTCGCTGCCGTTCCGCTGCCTAGTTCCTCGACCCCGACGCCGTCTGCCAGGGCCGCCGGGACGTGGGCCGCCGCCGCGACCTCGTAGGGGCTTTGCAGCGCCAGCGCCATGACCCGGATCGCCGTCGCGTCGTCCAGGCCCCGGATCAGCACCGTCCTGGTGTTCTCCGGCGCGGGCAGCACCTTCAGCGTGACTTCCGTCAGCAGCGCCAGCGTACCGTAGGACCCGGCGAGCAGCTTCGGCAGGTCATAGCCGGTGACGTTCTTCACCACCCGACCACCGGCTTTGAAGGCCTCGCCGCGACCGCTTACCGCCTTGCACCCCAGGAAGTGGTCTCGCGCCGCCCCGGCCTTGACCCGCCGGGGACCGGCCAGATTGCACGACACCACGCCGCCGATCGTCTGCTTGCCGGCCTCTCCGCCCAGCAGCGGCCCGAAGTCGGGCGGCTCGAAGGCGAATTGCTGGCGGTTCTCGGCCAGCAGCGCCTCCAGCTCGGCCATCGGCGTCGCGGCCTGCGCCGACAGCACTAGTTCCGCCGGTTCATAAAACTTCAGGCCCGACAGGTCCGATACGTCCAGCGTATGAGTCGCCTGGAACGGTCGCCCGAGCGCCCGCTTGGTGCCATGCCCAACCAGTTCAAGCGGGGCTTCCTCGGAGATGGCCCAGCGGACGGCTTCGAGAGCCTGCGCCGCGTCCGCCGGCTTCAAATGTGTCGTCATGCCAGCCCTTAAAAGCGCGGAAGATCGGGGAACGGCAACTGGCCGCGGTGGATATGCATGCGGCCCAGTTCGGCGCAGCGGTGAAGCTGCGGGAACACCTTGCCGGGGTTCAGCAGGCCGTCGGGGTCGAAGGCGCATTTGACCCGCTGCTGCTGGTTCATGTCGGTTTCGGTGAACTGATAGATCATCAGGTCGCGCTTCTCGACCCCGACTCCATGCTCGCCGGTCAGGACGCCGCCGACCTCGACGCACAGCTTCAGGATATCCGCGCCGAAGTCCTCGGCCGCCTGCAACTCGCCCGGCTTGTTGGCATCGTACAGGATCAGCGGATGCAGGTTGCCGTCGCCCGCGTGGAACACGTTGGCGACCCGCAATCCGTGGCGCTCCGACATCTCCGCCATCCGGTTCAGCACCAGCGGCAGTTCCTTGCGCGGGATCGTGCCGTCCATGCACAGGTAGTCGGGGCTGATCCGGCCGACGGCGGGGAAGGCCGCCTTGCGCCCGGCCCAGAACACCATCCGCTCGTCCTCGGACGAACTGACGCGGATCGACACCGCGCCGCATTTGCGGGCGATCGCCTCGACCTCGCCGATCAAGTGGTTGACCTCCGCCTCCGGCCCGTCCAGCTCGACGATCAGGATCGCCTCCACGTCCAGCGGATAGCCGGCGTGGACGAACTCCTCGGCCGCGTGGATCGCCGGCTTGTCCATCATCTCCATGCCGCCGGGGATGATGCCCGCCGCGATGATGGCGGCGACGCAGTCTCCCCCGGTCTCGCTGCTGGGGAAGCCGATCAGCACGGCCCGCAGCGTCTCCGGCTTCTTCAGGATGCGCACGGTCACCTCGGTGACGACGCCCAGCAACCCTTCCGATCCGGTCATGATGCCGAGCAGGTCGTAGCCGTCGCTGTCCAGGTGCTTGCCGCCCAAGCGCACGATGTCGCCATTCATCAGCACCATCTCGATGCCGAGGACGTTGTTGGTGGTCAACCCGTATTTGAGGCAGTGGACCCCGCCGGAGTTCTCGGCGATGTTCCCGCCGATCGTGCAGGCGATCTGGCTGCTGGGGTCCGGCGCGTAATAGAAGCCCTCATGCGCCACAGCATTGGTGATGCCCAGGTTGGTGACGCCCGGCTGGACCGTGACGGTCCGGTTGCCGTAATCGATGTCCAGGATCTTGTTGAACTTGCCCAGTCCCAGGATGATGCCGTCGGCCAGCGGCAGCGCTCCGCCCGACAGCGACGTGCCGGCTCCGCGCGGTACGACCTTGATCCCGATCTCGTTGCAGTATTTGAGGACTTGGGAGACCTGTTCGGTCGTCTTCGGCAGGACGACGATCATCGGCAATTGGCGGTAGGCGGTCAGGGCGTCGGTTTCATAGACGCGCATCTCGTCCTGTTCGACGATGACGCCTTCACCCGGCACGATGGCCCTGAGCGCGTTTGCGATCTCGACCCGGCGGGCGAGCACCGAAGCGTCTGGCGTGGGCATCTTCATGCCGTGGTTCCTCCTCCAGCGGACAGCTCATGATCCGATAACCGGAATCGACGCCATCACGTCTCTTGTTCTAAAGCGATAGCCAATGTGGAAAATTATGGCCGTCAAGTAAAGTGGTATCACCACTTTATGGAACAAGGGCGCTATCGGAGGAATGGAGCAGGAAATCCCAGCTCAGAAAACCGGCCCCAAAAAGCAAAACCGCGCCGAAAGCATCGGCGCGGTCACCTCCCGGAGATACGGGTTCTCCCGTTTCGCACGCTCAGCCCTGGCGAGCCTTGAAGCGGGGGTTCTGCTTGTTGATGACGTAGACGCGGCCCTTGCGGCGGATCACGCGGCAGGCTTTGTGCCGGGTCTTCATGGATTTCAGCGAGTTGACGACCTTCATCGTTTCAAGTCCTAAGAGGCTGGTTCGGAGGCTAAATCACAAGAGCCGCGGAAAATATGGATACGGACACCCAATGTCAACAAGCGCCTGTATTTCGGCGTGTAAAGCGGAGCGAATTCCGGACTCAGCCCTCAGAACCGTCGGCCAGCTTCAGCGCGAAGAACCGGTAGGCCCGCAACCCGCTCTGGAGTGCGGCGACCCGCCTCGCCCACTGCTCGACCTCCTCGACCACGGCCAGCTTGGTATCGTTGTCCAGGCTCCTGCTCGCCAGGAACTCGGTCAGCGACTGGATGGCGGCCAGAATCAGCGTGCGATGGGCGTCGGTGATGTCCTCGTTGATCCGGATATCCAGGTTGCGCTGCTGAAGCGAGCTGATCGTCTGCTGCATGGTCAGCGGAAACGGCTCGACCGGCTCCTTGGCGATCCAGTCCTTGACCGCCGCCGAGCGCGGTTCCTCCTTGTCGAAGACGTAGTCGGTGAACAGCAACTGCCCGCGCGGCTTCAGGCTCAGCTCGATGCCGTCATGCAGCACTTCCCGATTCTTGACGAAGCAGAAGAATTCCTTCGCGAAGATGCAGTCGAAGCGCTTGGGATGCTTGAAGTTCTCGGGGTCGTAGTGGACGATCGTCGCCTGCTTGGCCATGCCGGCCTTGACCGACCGCTCCATGCCCTCCTTGGCGAGAACGGGCGACGCCTCCATCCCAGTGACCCAGCAGCCATACTGGGCCGCCATTTTCCGCCCGGCGCCCCCAAGACCCGCCGCCAGATCCAGCACGCTCATCGCGGGGTTCAGCCCCAGCGGCTTGACCAGTTGGGGGATGTAGTCGTCGCCGCCGGGCGTGGTGAAACCCTCGCCCCAAAGCTTCTCGACCACCTCGACGCGGGTCGCGGACCAGAGCGGCTTTCCGAACCGGGACGTGACGCCGGTCAGGTTCGGCTTGACGCCCGCAGGGGCTTCGGCCGCGACCGCCGGTTCCGGCTCATGCTTGTCGTCCTTGTTCTCCGGCAGGTCGTAACCTTCCCACCAAGCAAGGAGCTTTTTCTTCCAGGGCTTTCCCGGCGCCGATTCTTCACTCATCTCCCACACGTCGTCCTGATGTCGGCCCGCCACCTTCGGCAAGATTGTTACTCTGGCAAGGTCATATGGATAGCATGATGCCGTTAAACTGCGGTTAAGGCCGTTGACGAATCAGGCCTCCCCGCCCAACCCCATGCCCTTATACGTCTTGCAGCCACTGGGCGGCGGCCAGCGCTATCAGCTCCGGATAGTCCGGCAGTTCCGGCCCGATCAGCGGCATTCCCAGTTCCGCGACGATCCGCTCCACGCTGACCCGTCCCACGGCGCCGGGTTCCAGCGACAGCCCCAGCGCCCGCGCCCTTCCGGCGATGACCATCTCCTGGCCCCAGAAATAGACGCTGGAGGCTTTCGTGTTGGCCAGCATCGCCCGCACCTGCTCCGCCCGCCCCTGGTTGTTGATCGGCTGCCAGATATCGGCCAGCAGGGTATCCGCCGGAGTATCCGGCACATAGGCCAGCGCGTCGCCCCGTACGATCGTGATCTTCGACCTGATATCGTCGGGCAACTGCTCGAAGACACCGACCTCCCCAATCATCGCGATGACCTCCGGGTCGAACTCGACCACCGTCACGGCGCTGACTTGCGCCCGCAGGGCCGCGTTGGCGGTTGCCCAGCCCATGCCCAGCCCCATCACGACGGTATGGCCCGATGCGGCGCGGCAGCCCAGTTCCTGGCTCTCGAATTCCAGGGGGGTCATCGACATCCATGTCCGGATGGTCTTGCCATCGTCCTCGACCCGGACGAGCGCCGCCATGTCTACGACCAGTTGCGGCCCGCCCCAGTATCCCGTGGACATGCACATCGGCACGACGTCGAGCCGCCAGCGGCCACCTTGCACCGGACGGTAGACCGGACGGAACAGGTCCGTCTCACACAAGGACGCGGCACCGGGACCGGTCAGCCCCTCCGGAACAACGACTGCATCTGATGGCATCGGCTGTCTCCTACTCCCGGTTTCAACGCGAGGAAGATCTATACCATAGGAGGTAGTTTACAAATGCTGACGAGCCCCGGCCCATCCGCCTTGCCTCCGCCCCATCAACCGGGCAAGTTTCAACCGGGCAATTTCGCTGACGGGATCACGATCGGGGACAGGCGTTCGGCATGACATCCGAAACGACGGCAACAGGCAAGGTCAAGGGGTTCGGACAGCCGGGGGAAGTGCCGGGATGGGTGAACTACGCCCTGCTGCCCGTGCTCAACCTCGTGGCGGCGCTGCTGGTGTCCAGCCTCGTCATCCTGGCGATCGGCGAAAACCCCATCGCCGCGATGCAGGTGCTGCTCTACGGCTCGTTCGGCTACCCCGAGGCGGTCGGCTTTACCCTATACTATTCGACCAACTTCATCTTCACGGGCCTTGCGGTCGCCGTGGCGTTCCACTGCGGGCTGTTCAATATCGGCGGGGAAGGACAGGCCTATATCGGCGGCCTCGCCATCGGGCTGGTCGCCCTCTATCTCGGTTGGCTGCCCTGGCCGCTGGCAGCAGTCCTCGGCATCGTCGCGGGTGCGGCGGGAGGGGCCGCCTGGGCCTTCATCCCGGCATACCTCCAGGCAAGCCGGGGCAGCCACATCGTCATCACGACGATCATGTTCAACTTCATCGCGGCCTCGATCATGACGTGGCTGCTGGTCGACGTGCTGATCGCACCCGGACAGCAATCGCCGGAAAGCCGCCAGTTCGCCGAAAACACCTGGCTGCCCTTCATGCATCAGGCGCTGGGCTGGATCGGAATCCAGATCCCGGCCTCCCCGCTCAACCTGTCCTTCGTCTGGGCGCTGGTCTGCTGCGTCCTGTTCTGGGTCTTCGTCTGGCACACTCGCTGGGGCTACGAGATCCGCACCGTCGGCCAGAACGAGCGCGCCGCCGTCTATGCCGGCATCTCGCCGTCCGGCAACATCATCCTCGCCATGGCGCTGTCCGGGGCGCTGGCCGCCTTCGTCGGGCTGAACGAGGTGTTGGGCGTCCATCACCGCCTGATCCTGGGATTCACCGGCGGCGTCGGCTTCGTCGGCATCGCGGTCGCCTTGATGGGCCGCAACCATCCCATCGGCATCGTCTTGGCGGCCCTGCTGTTCGGAGCGCTCTACCAGGGCGGCTCCGAACTAGCGTTCGACTTCCCGTCGATCAACCGGGAGATGGTCGTGGTGATCCAGGGCCTCGTCATCCTGTTCGCCGGCGCCCTGGAAAACCTGTTCCGCCCCCGGATCGAAGCGCTGTTCCGCCGCACGGCCCCGCAACCGGCTCCGGCCGCCTGACCCCGGAGCCAGAATATCCATGGATTACCTGACCCTCCTCTCGGTCCTCGACGGCACATTGCGCACTGCGGCGCCTCTGGTCCTCGCAGCCTTGGCCGGGCTGTTCGCCGAGCGCTCCGGCGTGGTCGATATCGGCCTGGAAGGCAAGATGCTGGCGGGAGCCTTCGCCGCCGCCGCCGTCGCATCGGTCACCGGAAGTCCCTGGATCGGCCTGATGGCCGGCATCGCCGCCGGGTTCGCCCTGTCGATGGTCCACGCCTATGCCTCCGTCACCCATCATGGCAATCAGGTGGTCAGCGGCATGGCGATCAATATCCTGGTTTCCGGACTGACGCCGACCCTCGCCTTCGCGTGGTTCCAGCAGGGTGGACAGACGCCCCTGCTCCAGCAGGGCGAGCGCTTCGATCCGATCACCCTGCCCTTTGCGAATGCCATCGGCGATGCCGTGCCAATCCTAGGGGTCCTCTACCGTGAGGTAATCAGCGGCCACAACATACTGGTATATGCGGCAGCCCTTGCAGTCCCGCTGACCGGCTGGATCGTCTTCCGCTCCCGCTTCGGCCTGCGCCTGCGGGCGGTCGGCGAGAACCCGAGCGCGGTGGACACCGCCGGCATCTCCGTCGCCAAGCTCCGCTATCAGGCATTGACGATCTGTGGCGGTCTGACCGGCGCTGCGGGAGCTTATCTCTCAACCGCACAGGGAGCGGGATTCGTCCGCGACATGACCGCCGGCATGGGCTATCTGGCGCTCGCGGCGCTGATCTTCGGCAAGTGGCGGCCCGGCCCGACACTGGCCGCCTGCCTGCTGTTTGCCTTCGCCGACGCGGTGCAGATCCGACTCCAAGGCGTCGATATCCCCGGCATCGGGGTCATCCCCGTCCAGTTCATCCAGATGCTGCCCTATGTGCTGACCGTGTTCCTGCTGGCGGGCTTCGTCGGCCGGGCGGTCCCGCCCAGGGCCATCGGCATTCCTTATGTGAAAGAGCGATGAGCAGCGATCTCGACACCATGATCGGCCAAGCCGCCCAGGCGATGGCGCGGTCCTACTCGCCCTATTCCAACTTTCCGGTCGGCGCCTGCCTGCGCACCGACAGCGGTACGCTCTATGCCGCCGCCAATGTGGAGAACGCGGCCTATCCCCAGGGCCAGTGCGCCGAGGCCAGCGCCATCGGCATGATGATCGCGGGCGGAGACCGCCGGATCGTCGAAGTGGTCGTGATGGGCGGCAAGCCCGGAGACGGCATGCTCTGCACGCCTTGCGGCGGCTGCCGCCAGCGCCTCCGCGAGTTCTGCGCGCCCGACGTCCAAATCCACGTCTGCGGCCCCGAAGGGGTGCGCAAGACGGTGACTCTCGACGAATTGCTGCCGTTCTCCTTCGGCCCCGAAAACCTGAGCTTCTGAGGAGCCACCCCGCATGTCCAGTCCCGCCGCCACTCCGGAAGACGCAGCAAAGGTCATCGCCGAGCGCGCACCCGGCTTCAAGCCCCGCGTCGGCATCGTGCTGGGTTCCGGCCTCGGCGGGTTGGCGGAGCGGATCGAGGACGCCGTCACGATCTCCTACGCCGACCTGCCAGGATTCCCCCGCCCCGGCGTTCACGGCCATGCCGGCCAACTGGTGCTCGGAACATTGGGCGGTGAGCGCGTCGCCTGCATGCAGGGCCGCGTCCACCTGTACGAAGGCACGGGACCTGCGGCCATCAAGCTCCCCATCCGCACTCTCAAGCTGGCCGGCTGCGAGACGCTGTTCCTGACCTGCGCCGCCGGCTCGCTCCGGACGGAGGTCGGCCCCGGCCGGCTGATGGCGATCACCGACCACATCAACATGCAGGGCACCAACCCGCTGGTCGGCCCCAACGACGATGCTTTCGGCCCACGCTTCCCCAGCCTGACCGACGCCTGGAACCCCGACCTGACCGGGCATCTGGCCTGGACCGCCGAAGGGATGGGCATCGACCTTGCGACCGGCATCTATGCCGCATGGCTCGGCCCGACCTTCGAAACTCCCGCCGAAGTCCGCATGTTGAAGCTTCTGGGCGCCGATGCCGTCGGCATGTCCACGGTGCCGGAATGCATCGTCGCCCGCCACTGTGGCCTGGACGTGGTCGGCTGCGCCGTCATCACGAACCTGGGCGTCGGCCTTGGCGACGGCGAGGTCAGCCACGACCAGACGCTTCGCGCCGCCAATGCAGCAGCCGCCGACCTGGAAAGGCTGATCGTAGGATTTCTCGAAGGACTGGACCGTTGATCAAACTGGACGCGACCCTGAAGCGCCTCGTCGAAGAAGCCCGCACCGCGCCGGCCAGTGCGGAAATCGCCGCCCGCGCCCTCCCCCTGCTCGACCTGACCAGCCTCAACGACGACGACACGGACGAGCGGATCGCGGCCCTGTGCGACCGCGCGGTTACGGAAGCCGGCAGCGTTGCTGCTGTCTGCATCTACCCACGCTTCATTCCGCTGGCGAAACAGTGCCTGTCCAACAAGGGCGTCGCCATCGCCACGGTGATCAACTTCCCCACCGGCGGCGCCGATGCTGCCGCCGTCTCCGCCGATACCAAGGCCGCCGTCAAGGCGGGCGCCGACGAGGTCGACGTCGTCCTGCCTTGGCGCACCTTCCAGTCGGGCGAGCGCACGATCCCGCACGACGTTCTCCGCGCCTGCCGCGACGCCTGCGGCGACGGCGTCCTGATGAAGGTGATCCTGGAAACCGGCGGCCTGGACGATGCCGGCCTGATCGAGCAGGCGAGCCGCGACGCCATCTCCGCCGGGGCCGACTTCATCAAGACTTCCACCGGCAAGCTCAACCCAGCCGCGACCCTGGAGGCCGCCGCGATCATGATGGCCGTCATCCGCGACAGCGGCCGTCCGGTCGGATTCAAGGCTGCCGGAGGCATCCGCGACACTGCCGGAGCCGCCGGGTACCTCCACCTGTCCAACGTCCTGCTCGGCCCCGGCTGGGCGACCCCCGCCACCTTCCGCTTCGGCGCCAGCGGTTTGCTGGATGCGCTGCTGGCCGATCTGGGTCAGAATACGACTGGCCAGAAGCCGTCCGGCGGTTACTGAACCCAATCAAGAAGAGCGACCAGAACCATGCTCCCCCAGGAAATCATCCGGGTCAAACGCGACGGCGGCCG
>DASQKT010000209.1:0-3118 GCA_035630415.1 Skermanella sp. | reverse complement strand
CTGCTGACCTTCTTCGAGCATGACGACAACACCCAGATCGTCGCCATGCACCTTGAAGACCTGAAGGACGGCCGGGCGTTCTCCGACGCCGCCAAGCGGGTCTCCAAGAAGAAGCCGGTCGTCGTGCTGAAGGCGGGCCGTACCTCGCTCGGTGCCCGCGCCGCCAGCTCCCACACCGGAGCACTTGCCGGCAACGACAAGATCTACGAGGACGTGCTGAAGCAGAGCGGCGTCATCCGCGCCCGCTCCCTCCAGGATCTCCTTCAGTTCGCCCGTGGCGTGCCGGTCCTGCCGACCCCCAAGGGCGAGAACGTGGTCATCATCACGGGCGCCGGCGGTTCCGGCGTGTTGCTGTCGGATGCCTGCGTCGATAACGGCCTGAACCTGATGGCAATGCCGGCAGACCTGGACGCGGCGTTCCGCAAGTTCATCCCGCCGTTCGGCGCCGCCGGCAACCCGGTCGACATCACGGGCGGCGAGCCGCCGACCACCTATCAGAACACCGTCCGCCTCGGTCTGGAGGACGAGCGCATCCACTCGCTGATCCTGGGCTACTGGCACACGATCATCACCCCGCCGATGGTCTTCGCCAAGGTGATCACCGAAGTCGTGCAGGAGATGCGCGACAAGGGCATCGACAAGCCGGTGGTGGCGTCTTTGGCCGGTGACGTCGAGGTCGAGGAAGCGGCGGATTACCTCTACCAGCACGGCATCGTAGCCTATCCGTACTCCACCGAAACGCCGGTGGCGGTGCTAGGCGCAAAGTATAAGTGGGCACGGGCAGCCGGTTTGCTGTAAGACTCCTGAACTTTCCGCATCGTGGGAACGGGTTTCGGCCCGTTCCCACCCTGCTCCACAGGGGGTGCGGGACAAAAATAAATGCCCAGGGAGGGCCTCAATGAATATCCATGAGTATCAGGCCAAGGCCCTGCTCAAGCGCTACGGCGTCGTCGTACCGCGCGGCGGAGTTGCCTTCAGTCCGGCGGAAGCCGAGAAGGTCGCGAACGAGCTGGGCGGTCCGGTTTGGGTGGTGAAGTCCCAGATCCATGCGGGCGGTCGGGGCGCCGGCCGTTTCCAGAACAATCCCGAAGGGAAAGGCGGCGTCCGCGTCGTCAAGTCGGTCGCCGACGTGGCGGCCAATGCCGGCGAAATGCTGGGCCAGGTGCTTGTGACCAAGCAGACCGGACCCGCCGGCAAGGAAGTGAAGCGCCTCTACATCGAGGAAGGCTGCGACATCAAGCGCGAGCTGTATCTGGGCTTGCTGCTGGACCGCGCCACCTCCCGCGTCACCATCATGGCCTCGACCGAAGGCGGGATGGAGATCGAAGAGGTCGCCCACAACAACCCCGAAAAGATCCTGAAGGTCGCGGTCGATCCCGCCACCGGCATCTCGGGCTTCCATGCCCGCAAGATCGCCTTCGGCCTCGGCCTGGAAGGCAAGCAGGTCAACGCCGCCGTCAAGTTCGTCATGGCCGCCTACAAGGCCTTCGTCGAGCTGGACGCCTCAACGGTCGAGATCAACCCGCTGGTCGTGACCGGCGCCGGCGAGATCATCGCGCTCGACGCCAAGATGAACTTCGACGACAACGCCCTGTTCCGCCACAAGGAAATCGAAGAACTGCGCGACGCCGACGAGGAAGAGGCCTCCGAGCGCGAAGCGGCCAAGCACGAGCTTAACTACATCAAGCTGGATGGCAACATCGGCTGCATGGTCAACGGCGCCGGCCTTGCCATGGCGACCATGGACATCATCAAGCTGCACGGCGGCGAGCCGGCCAACTTCCTGGACGTCGGCGGCGGCGCCACCAAGGAGCGGGTGACCACGGCGTTCAAGCTGATCCTGTCGGACAAGAACGTCGAAGGCATCCTGGTCAACATCTTCGGCGGCATCATGCGCTGCGACGTGATCGCGGAGGGCGTCGTCGCCGCCGCGCGCGAAGTCTCGCTCCACGTCCCGCTGGTGGTCCGCCTGGAAGGCACCAACGTCGATATGGGCAAGCGCATCCTGGCCGAGTCAGGCCTTCCCATCCTCTCAGCGGACGATCTTGGCGACGCGGCCAAGAAGATCGTCGCCGCAGTCCAGAGAAAGGCCGCCTGACATGTCGGTTCTCGTAAATTCCGAAACGCGGGTCATCTGCCAGGGCTTCACCGGCGCGCAGGGGACCTTCCACTCCGAACAGGCGATCGCCTACGGCACCAACATGGTCGGCGGCGTCACTCCCGGTAAGGGCGGCACCAAGCATCTCGACCTGCCGGTGTTCGACACCGTGGCCCAGGCGGTCAACGACACCGGCGCCAACGCCAGCGTGATCTACGTCCCGCCGCCGTTCGCCGCCGACGCCATCCTGGAAGCGATCGACGCACAAATCCCGCTGGTGGTCTGCATCACCGAAGGCATCCCCGTCCTCGACATGGTCAAGGTCCGCCGCGCGCTGACCGGCTCGTCGACCCGGCTAATCGGCCCCAACTGCCCTGGGATCATCACGCCGGACGAGTGCAAGATCGGCATCATGCCGGGCCACATTCATCGTCGCGGAAAGATCGGCATCGTTTCGCGGTCTGGCACGTTAACTTATGAAGCGGTGGCTCAGACGACGGCGGCTGGTCTCGGCCAGACCACCTGCATCGGCATCGGCGGCGATCCGGTCAACGGCACCAACTTCGTGGACAGCCTGGATCTGTTCCTGAAGGACGACGAGACCGAAGGCATCATCATGATCGGTGAAATCGGCGGCGACGCCGAGGTCAAGGGTGCAGAGTTCATCAAGGCCAGCGGCACCAAGAAGCCGGTCGTCGGCTTCATCGCGGGCCGCACCGCACCGCCGGGCCGCCGCATGGGTCATGCCGGGGCGGTAATTTCCGGTGGTAATGACACGGCGGACTTCAAAGTACAGGCTTTGACGGCGGCGGGTATCCATATCGCCGACAGTCCGGCCAGCCTGGGACGCACCATGCTTCAAGCCATGGGTCGTTGACGGCGAGGTAGAAAAACAAGAAGACAGGGGCAGGAAACCATGGACACGGCCATTCCCAACGAACCCAAAAACAGGCATCCGCACCCAGGTGCGGGGCGCCGCAAGACCCGTGGGCAACCGAAGGGGCGGCAGGTAGACCTGAC
>DASQKT010000208.1:0-2446 GCA_035630415.1 Skermanella sp. | reverse complement strand
TGATCCAGCTTGTTGAGGCCGAGCGCCAGATCGGATTGCACATACAAAGCCAGGACAAGGCAGGACGTGAAGCTGGAAGCGACCCCCATCAAACGCAGGATCTCCATGTCGCCCGCCCGGTAGCCCCGGCCCGCCGGCTTGCCCTTCTTATCGGTCGGCAGCGCCATCAGTTCCGCCACCCGCTTGACGATCGCAAGGCTGAGGAACAGGAAGCTGGAGAACCCCAGCAGCCACAGCGAGACCGGATATCCCGAAGCCTCGCCGCCGCCGAACAGGCGTATGGTGTAGAGCGTCGCCAGCATGAACACGTCGACCAGCGGCATGCTCTTCAGCTTGAAGGAGTAGAGCACCGAACAAACCGCGTAGAGCACCACGACATGGAAGGCTCCGGCAAACCCCGCCAGTATTCCTCCCGCCAGCAGCAATCCCGGCACGACGATGGGACCGTGGTAGAGCGGCAGGGCACCGCTGGCGAAGGGCCGGTGCCGCTTGCGCTGGTGCTGGCGGTCGGCGGCCAGATCGGTCAGGTCGTTGACGACATAGATCGCCGATGCGGTGCAGCAGAACGCCAGGAACATCAGCAGCGCGTCGCGCCATGCCACCACGTCGAACAGCGCGCTGGCCGTCACGAGCGGCACGAACACCAGGACGTTCTTGACCCACTGGTGAGGCCGCAACGCCTTGATAAGAGCGCGGGTCCAGGGGATACGGTCATCGACCCGCGTTTCGATCCGGGTGACTTCCTCCGCCGCCTTGCAGACGCTCTTGGGCGCATTGACCAGCACGGCGGAATCCGCGTGCCGCCAGATCTCCAGGTCGGAGAAATCGTTGCCGGCATAGGCGTAGGGCTGGCCGCCGAGATGCTGGGAAATAGCCTCCGCCTTGGCCGATCCGCGCAGGTTGTTCAATCCATCCGACGCGATCACCTCGTCGAACAGACCGATATGTTTCGCCACCGCATCGGCGATCACATGGTCGGCGGCGGTCGCCAGGATAAGCCGCCGCCCAAGCCGCTTCTGTTCGTGAAGCCAGGTGATCAGCCCGGTATTGTAAGGGAGCAACGCCGGATCGAGCCGGGCATGCAGCGCCAGTTGCTGCTTCAGATGCGCCTTTCCCTTGAGCAGCCACCCGAACAGAGCGAACATCACCCGCCAGTCCTTGATGACTGCGAAGAAGCATTCGATCAGGCTATCGGTGTTGAGCAGGGTGCCGTCCATATCGACGCACAGCGGCACCCGCCGGCCTGTTGCCTTCGGATCTGCCACATTCTGTTCATATATCTGATTCTCGGGCACCTGATGCTCGGACATAGGTCGAACGCTATCGGGATGCGGACGTTCGGAGCGGTTTACTGCATCCATGCTGACCATAACGCGCAAGATCCGTCAGTAATGAGGAGGATTTTATAGATAATTTTCTGGAATCCTGTCTGAATTCGTTACCGCCGAACAACATGTCCCGAGTGTGAACAATCCAGCCGGCAAAATTCATCCATGATGCAATCATTTTTGATGAATGCTTTCCATGGCGAATATGAAGGTGCCCGGAGGATTACTCTGCCGATCCATCGAGAAAGTTTACGACTAACCGGGGCGTACCGTCATATCCCTTCGAGGCCAAGCGTTTCCACCGCTTCCACATATGAGCGTAGCACCATGGCCCATGTGATACAGGGGCCGGCGGGGCATGACAGCATTGCCGTGGAGCGGTTGCGCCGGACCCGCCATCGCTTATATTGCGCCCCATGAACCCGATCCTGACCCCCATGTCCCTGACCGCCGCCTCCGATACGGCCCTCAACTCGCTTGGCATCCCCAAGCGCCCCGCCGACACGCGCGTCGTCGTCGCCATGTCCGGCGGCGTCGATTCGTCGGTTACGGCGGCCCTGCTGAAGGAGGAGGGCTACGACGTGGTCGGGATCACCCTCCAGCTTTACGACCATGGCATGGCGATCGGCAGGAAGGGCGCGTGCTGCGCCGGTCAGGACATCTACGACGCGCGGCAGGTATCGGACCGGATTGGCATTCCCCACTACGTCCTCGACTACGAGAACCGGTTCTCGCAGAGCGTGATGGACGATTTCGCCGACAGCTACCTGCGCGGCGAAACCCCGATCCCCTGCGTCCGCTGCAACCAGCGGGTCAAGTTCCGCGACCTGCTGGACACGGCGAAGGACCTGGGCGCCGACGCGCTGGCGACCGGCCATTACGTGCAGCGGGCGATGGGACCGGACGGCGCCGAACTGCGCCGCGCCATCGACCCCGCGCGCGACCAGAGCTATTTCCTGTTCGCCACGACGCGCGAACAGCTCGACTTCCTGCGTTTTCCCCTGGGCGGCATGCACAAGCCCGAGGTCCGTGTCCTCGCCGAGCGCTTCGGTCTGGTCGTGGCCGACAAGCCCGACAGCCAGGACATCTGCTTCGTCCCGACCGGCTCCTACGCCGAG
>DASQKT010000207.1:0-5663 GCA_035630415.1 Skermanella sp. | reverse complement strand
CCGCTGGGCCGAGGTGTTCGCCGCCGGCGCGGACCTCCGCCTCCTTGAGCATATAGAACCACGCGGGCGTGCGCTGAAGGAAACCGCCTTCCCGGAGGGCCTTTTCCACCTTCGGCGCCGCGTTCCGCAACAACTCGGCCTCATCGAGCGGCTTCACGTTCATCGCCTTCGCCAGCGCCTGCCCGGTCGGTATGGACAGCAGGAAGCCGCGAAGCATGTTGCGGATCGCCAAGTGCTGCATCAGGAAAATGGCGTCGGGATCGATGTTGGCATCGCCTGTCGTCTCGTTCACCATTTTGAACAAATCTTGGGCGAGCCTTGTATCGATCTTCCGGGCCGATTGGACGGGCTGGCCATTCTTTTCGGCTATCAGGCGATCCCACTCGATGATCCAATTGAACGGCAGGGTGGGCAGGCCAAGAAAGCCGCCGCGTCCCGTGAATTGAAACAGCTGCACGAAGGTGGCGCCGCTATCCCGGTCGGTTCCGGGGAAATTGCGGTTGAAGTTGTAAAGGTTTCGGACCATGGAATGTCCGAACCGGTAGGCGGCCACGGAGAATTCCAGCGGCATGAAGGGCCGCCCAGGATCGGGTCTGTAGAAACTGGGACCTTTGTCGGTCACATCCTTGGCCACATCGGGATCGGCGATCCGTGGCAGGAAATCATGAAGAACGATGTGCTGGTAGTGCAGTCGCGCGAGCCGGCGGGCCTCCTCGAATAGTTCCTTCTCTCCCTGCATACCCGCCTTCGCCAGATGGTCCACCAGCGCGTTGTGGAAACGCAGGAACGCCACATGGAGCTGGTTGATGATGGTGTTTTCATCGTTCCGCGTGTCTCCGATAAGCGGAACGCGATCGTTTCGGCGGGGAACATCGCGGGAGAGATCGGCCTCGGGCGGGATCTTCACGCCTGGAATGCCCGGTACGTCCGCGTTCGTCCCAAGCTTGAACTTGGGTCCTTCGTAAAAAACCTCGCTCCGGGTCGGCGGACCGCCGAAATTGCGGCCTTCGCCATAGACGCTATCAAGTTCCAGGAATGGCTTTCTCAAGTTCTCGAGGTTTGTTCGTACGTAATCCGGCGGTAGCGGCATGATGTCGGGTGACGTTATATCGTTGGTCTTCTCGTTCCGGTCTGTATTGGCGGTCAAATCATGGTCGACGAATTGCCCGAAATATGTATAAGCGGCGGGGAGACGCGAATTCCCGTCCGGATTCGGGTCGTCTCCCATAGCAACGCCCAGACGTTTCAACATCGCCACGGTTTCATTCAGCTTGGCGGCGAGAAGGTTTGCAGGATCGCGGTGCAGCTTGGGAAACAAGTAACCGAAGGGAAACCGCCCCTCGAACGGCGTCAGCACGGAGCGGGTGGTATCGGCGCGATCGTCCGGTATGTGAGAGCCATGGGTAAGGAGAGACATCTGGCAAACTCCAGTGTGAAGTGCTGCTCGGGGATCATGAATCACGACCTGCATCATGGCTCCGTAAGCCAGGATGACCGCTTGGTGGAAAACATTCCGTCAGTGGATTGAAGGCCGATGAACCACTGGCTGTTTCTCAGCCGAATAGCTCCTGTCGATAAAAATGATCTATTGTTCAGGTCTTTAAGCGGGGTGAAGTACTTGCTGCCGACATGAGGATCGCTGACGAATGTTCCAGATGGTAGTGATTGCTTAGATCCTAGCCATATTGAAGGCTCTGGTCGATCTCTCGTAATGGTATATTCATTAGATGAAGGTTTTTATATCGTAAGTTTCAGCTTGAGATTTGTTTTATTTGGAAACGGTTCTATATGCATCCTTATCGATATTTTGCCGTCTTTCTTCGGTGGCTACGGTGCTGCGGACTATCGTCATACATGAAGGCAGTGGGGCGATGTCCCAGGGCAACCGCCCGGACTTGGTCCCATAGGCGGCAACTCAGGCCGTTTTCCTCCCTTCCCGTCATACCAAGACTTGATCTTGGTATCTCCTTTCAGCAACTGAGCGGGTAACATCTGGACTTCAGGTTGAAGTCCTCACGTCAGCTTTCGCCGGGAGATGCCAAGATCAAGTCTTGGCATGACGGTAGAGTGGAGGAGAACGTCCGCGTGACGCGCAGGAAGGTTTTAAGTTGATGCCTATCGGCCTTGTTCCGGTTATCTCCCTTCAGGAGACGCGTCCTTTGGCAGGCTTGGCGTCACCAGGAAGACGCGTCGCGCGGCAGGTCGCCGTGCGGATCGAAGACGGATACCGACGCGGGCGATGCGGTCTTCCATAGGACGATGTTGACGCCACCGGGGCGCACTGCGGAGCGAAAAAGAAGCCCCTGGCATCCGGACTTGATCAGGCGGTCGGCCAGCGCCCAGGTCGGCGGCTCGCGCTTCTCGATGCGGAGCAAGTAGCGCCAGTCGCAACAGAGATCCGTCGGCGTCGTGCCGAGAGCGGTAAGAAGCGCCTCGTCGGTCGTGTCCACGATAGCATTGGCCTCGACCGTGTAGCCGGCCACAAGGCCCGGTCGCGGGATGCTGCCGATCTGCTGGTACTCGGCCCATGCCGTCTCCACGCCTTCCGACAGGTAAAGGGCTTCCTGGCCGATACGGTTGTAGCGCCCGCCGGTAATGGCGGCGCCGGCGCCGCTCAGCGGCTGGTGCGCCCATCGCGGCGTGAGAACACGGATGAAGCTCCCCTTCAGCGGCGTTCCATTCACGCGTAGGTGCCGTGACGCAGATCGTCTAGATAAGCGATCACGGCGTCGGCGTGACCCTTGGCGACGAGTTCCGCAGGGGTTTGGAAACGGTATGCTTCGATCGGCTGGTGCCGGTACCAAAGCAGCGCCCGGTTCATGTCGCCGGCGACTTCCGTGGCGCTTTCCAGCAGTCGGACCACCTGGCCGACCGTGTCCTGTATCCTGGGGCTGTGCGGGTTGCGCGACACCGTATTGCGGTCCACGCCGGCCAGCGCCGCAAGATCCTGGACCTGCATTCCGGTGAGTTCGAGAAAACGGCGCGGATCGAGGTAGCGGCTGTCAGGCTCCGCCACAGCCTCGACGACCGGACCGAGCAAGCCCCCGCTCTTTACCGCAGCACCTTCCATGATCGTCCTCCATCGCACCAATGTCGCACAGAATAACATAGTCGCGCGGCATGGGTGAGACAAATGCGTGCGGCTGGGCTTCCAGCCGGCTACACGCAGCCCCGATCCGTCAGGGCGATCCGTCAGGCGCGGTTTTCAGCCGCGACGGCGTCGACCGCCCGCCTCGCGATATCGACGATCATATCGACATCGTCCCTGGTCACCACGAGCGGCGGCGCGAAGCCGAGGATGTCGCCCTGGGGCATGGCCCGTGCGATCATGCCGCGCGACAGGCAGGCGGCGGAAACCTGCGGCCCTACCTTCAGGTTGGGGTCGAACCGGCGCTTGGTTTGGCGGTCGGCGACGAACTCCAGCGCCGCCAGCAGTCCGACACCACGGACCTGTCCGACCATGGGGTGTTCGTCGAAGGTCTCGTGCAGCCGCTGCTGGAAATAGGCGCCGACATCGGCGGCATTGCCCGTCAGGTTCTCGCCGTCCACGATGTCCAGGTTGGCATTCGCTGCCGCAGCACAGACCGGGTGGGCCGAATAGGTCCAGCCATGGCCGATGGCGCCCAGCTTATCGGACCCCTGCGCCAGACCCTGCCAGACTTTCTCGCCGACGATCACGCCCGACAGCGGCAGGTATGCGCTGGTGACACCCTTGGCGATCGTGATCAGGTCGGGTGAGATGTCGTATTTCTGGCTTCCGAAGTCGGCTCCGGTACGGCCAAAGGCGGTGACGACCTCGTCCGCGATCAGGAGCACGTCGTATTTCCGCAGGACCTTCTGGACTTCCTCCCAGTAGCCTTCGGGCGGCGGCACGATCCCGCCGGTGCCCAGGACTGGTTCGCCGATGAAGGCGGCCACCGTCTCCGGACCTTCGGCCACGATCATCTTTTCCAGTTCGTCGGCGCAGCGCCGGGAGAAGTCACGCTCGGTCTCTCCGGCTTCCGCTCCCCAGTAGTAGTGCGGGGCCAGCGTGTGCAGGATGGGAGCACGGGGCAGGTCGAAGGCGTTGTGGAACAACTCCAGCCCGGTCAGGCTGCCGGTCATGATGCCGGAGCCATGATACCCACGCCAGCGCGAGATGATCTTCTTCTTCTCCGGGCGGCCCAGGACGTTGTTGTAGTACCAGACAAGCTTGATCTGGGTCTCGTTGGCATCCGACCCGGACATGCCGTAATAGATCCGCGACATCCCGGCCGGAGCCTTCGCGATGATGCGTTCCGACAGCTTGATGACCGGCTCGTTACTGTGGCCGACATAGGTGTGATAGTAGGCGAGCTGCCGCGCCTGCTCGTGGATCGCGTCCGCGATCTCGGTCCTGCCGTATCCGACATTGACGCAGTAGAGGCCGGCAAAGGCGTCGAGCGTCCGCTTGCCCTCGGTATCCTCGATATAGATGCCCTGACCGCCGCGAATGATGCGGTTCGGCGTCTCGCCGTCGGCGTGCTGGCGCATGTGGGTCGAAGGATGGAAGACATGGGCGCGGTCCTGCGCCTGGAGCACGGCGGTATGGTTGCTGGTCGTCATGGCGTCGGTCTCCTTGAATTCGGTTATCGGCGAACGGGCAGGCGGATCAGGTGCTTCCGTCAGGATGAGGCGCCGGAGATGTCGCGAAAATGCTAGCGCAGGGCGGGCAGAGAGGTTTTTCGAAGGTGGGCAGGCTTTCAGGCAGTTTCCCGGATTTTGGCGTGCCGGTCAGAGACTCTCTCTGCCGTCGCCGTTCATCAGCCGGTCGAGCGGCAGCGCGCCCGATTCCTTAACCGGCTTCGTCACGATATAGGTGAAGTAGCGGTCGATGCCGACATCGTCGATCAGCAGGCGGTCGATCAGGCGCTGATAGGCATCGACATCGCGGGCCACGATCTTAAGCACATAGTCCAGCCCGCCGCCGGTGGCGTAGCATTCGATGATTTCCGGAACGTCCCGGATCGCCGCTTCGAACCGCTGGAAATCGGCGTGCTGGTGGCGCTTCAGCGTGACCTCGACCAGCACCATGGTGGCGCGGGCGAGCTTTTCCAGGTTCAGCCGGGCATGATAGCCGGAGATCACGCCCGCCTGTTCCAGCCGGCGCAGCCGCTCCCAGCACGGCGTCGGCGACAGGTTGATGGTCTCGGCCAGCTTCAGTTTGGTCATGCGGCCTTCGCGCTGAAGGGCAGCAAGGATCTTGATATCGAGTTCATCGAGCTTCATCGGCAAACTTTCCTTTGACAGCGCGAGTCAGTCAATGACCATATTGTGCCAATTCAATAGGCAGAATTGACCTGAATACCGGAAAATATTTTGGGGGGAATATGATGACGGAATGGCTTCCCGTCCTGTCGCTTCAGCAGCGCGGCGGCATCAGGCATAGCACCAAGCACAAGGCGCTGACAGAAGCGATCATCGCCGATATCGACGCGGGCCGCCTGACCCAGGGCGACCGGCTGCCGACGCACCGCGATCTGGCGCTCCGTCTCGGCGTCAGCGTCCAGACCGTCAGCGCCAGCTACAAGGAGGTCGAGCGCCAGGGCTACCTGCGGAGCGAGGTCGGGCGCGGCACTTTCGTCAAGGCCAGGGTGACCGACCGGGCGTCCCGCCATATGCTGGACCAGCGGCCCAGCGACACG
>DASQKT010000206.1:0-3933 GCA_035630415.1 Skermanella sp. | reverse complement strand
GGCGCTGGCGACCAGCACGTCGATCCCGCCCAGCTGCTCGACCGCCTCATTGGCTGCGCGCTCGACCTCGCCCCACTCGGCGATGTTGACTTTGACGCCGATGCTCTTGGGACCGAGCGCTTCGGTGGCGGCGTTCAGGGCATCCTGGTCAAGATCCCATAGGCATACCGAAGCACCCTCGGCGGCCAGCCTGGTCGCCACGCCGAGCCCGATCCCGGAAGCGCCGCCGGTGATGACGGCCCGACGGCTGCTGAATCGATCCGCGAAGCTCATCGTCCTTCCTCCCACGCCACGAAAATCTGCTGTTGTTCACCCAGCTTTTCGATGCCCAGACGGACGACATCGCCCGGCTTCAGGAATTGCGGCTGGGGCTTGATGCCCATGCCGACGCCGGGCGGCGTGCCGGTCGTGATGACGTCGCCGGGCATCAGGGTCATGAACTCGCTGATGTAGCTGACGAGGGTCGCGACGTCGAAGATCATCGTCGCGGTCGTGCCGGTCTGCTTGCGCTCGCCGTTGACGTCCAGCCACATCGACAGGTTCTGCACGTCGCCGACCTCGTCCGAGGTCACCAGCCACGGGCCGATCGGACCGAAGGTGTCGCAGCCCTTACCCTTGTCCCAGGTGCCGCCACGCTCGATCTGGTACTCGCGCTCCGACACGTCGTTGACGACGACATAGCCGGCTACATGGGCCAGGGCGTTGTCCTTGGTGACATAGCTGGCGCGGGTGCCGATCACGACGCCAAGCTCGACCTCCCAGTCGGTCTTCTTCGAGCCGCGCGGGATGATGACGTTGTCGTTGGGACCGGTGATGCTGCTGATCGCCTTGGTGAAGACGACAGGCTCCTGCGGTACCGGCAAACCGGATTCGGCCGCATGGTCGGAGAAGTTGAGGCCGACCGCGATGAACTTGCCGATCCGGGCGACCGGAACGCCGAGACGCGGGTTGCCCTCGACGACGGGAAGCGAGGAGATGTCGATCGCCGCAAGCTCCTTCAGCTTGGCGGGCGACAGCTTGCCGCCGTCAATGTCGTCGATCTTGCCGGAAAGGTCGCGGATCTTGCCCTCGGCATCGAGAATTCCGGGACGTTCCTGGCCCGACGGGCCGTGGCGTAACAGCTTCATGTCTCTTCCCTATATTTTTGATTATGAAACGGCGATTGGGGCCGGATCAGTTCGAACCGCGAAGTTTGGCTAGCTGGGCGTTCAGTTCGCCGACCAGTTCGGGGCCGGCGACTTCCGTGTATTTCTGCGTCACCGGCTTCAGCTTTTCGGCCATGCGTGCCCGTTCTTCCTCCGAGATTTCGGTGACGGTCATACCATGGCCCTTCAATTGCTCAAGCACTTTGGCGTCCATCTCGCGGGACACCTGACGCTGATAGGGCTTCACTTCCTCGGCGGCGTCCTTCAGCAATTTCTGCTCGTCCGGGGTCAGCTTATCCCAGATCTTCTTGCTGAACATCACGAGCAGCGGGTTATAGACGTGCCGGGTAGTGGAAAGGTATTTCTGCTCCTCGTAGAACTTCGAGGACTCGATCGACACCAGCGGGTTTTCCTGGCCGTCCACCGTCTTGGTTTCCAGCGCCGTGTATAGCTCGGGCAGGGGAAGCGGGACGGCGTTGGCGCCCAGGGCGTTGAAGGCGTCGAGATAGAGCGGCGCCTGGATGACGCGGATCTTGAGGCCCTGGATGTCTTCCCACTTCTCCACCGGGCGGCGGCTGTTGGTCAGGCTGCGGAAGCCGTGTTCCCAGTACGACAGGCCGATCAGACCCTTCTCGGGCAGCCGGTCCATCAGCTTCTTGCCAAGCGGGCCGTCCAGTGCAGCATCGACTTCCTGCGGATTGTTGAACAGGAACGGCAGGTCGAACAGCACGTATTCCTTGATCTGGCCGACCAGGACGCCCGAGCCCATCATGACCATCTCGATCGTGCCGCCCTGGAGCGACGAGACCGTCTGGATATCGCCGCCCAGCGTGCCGCCGGCGAACAGCTTGACCTTGATCTTACCGTCGCTTTTCTGGTTGACGATCTCGGCGAACTTCTGAGCGCCGGCGCCCCAGTGGTTGTCCATGTTCTGGACAAAGGCGAACTTGATCGTGCGTTCCTTGATGTCGGCGGCCTGGGCAGTCGCTGCGGCCATCGTGAACCCGGTCAGCAGCATTCCGGCAAGCATCGATCCAGTCTGGACGCGACTCAGCACTCTACTCATTGTTTCCCCTGAACTCATATTTGTTTGTTTTGGAAGAGACGGTTGCCGGACGACCGCCCGGCAACCGATTTCTGTCTTCAGTGATTGTCGCGCGGACGGAACTTGTGCGCGACGTCCTGGTACTTGACCGCAGGCTTCAGCACCATTCCCTGGTCATACTGATCGACCAGATTACGCTGGATCTCCTGCCAGGGCGTCTGGCTCTCCGGCACATAGGAGAGGCCGCCGTTGGCGAGCTTCGCCGTCACGTCCTGCCGGCGCTTAGCCAGTTCCTCGTCGGAGATCAGAATATTGGCTTCGCGCTTGTTCAGGTCGATCCGCACGCGGTCGCCGGTCTGCACCAGCGCCAGACCGCCGCCCGCCGCCGCTTCCGGCGACGCGTTCAGGATCGAGGGCGAGCCCGACGTTCCCGACTGCCGCCCGTCGCCGATGCAGGGCAGTTCGGTGATGCCGCGCTTGAGCAAGGCTGCCGGCGGGTCCATGTTGACGACCTCGGCGGCGCCGGGATGCCCGATCGGGCCGGCGCCCCGGATGAACAGGACGGAATGCTCGTCGATCTCCAGCGACGGATCGTTGATCCGGGCATGATAGTCCTCGCGTCCGTCGAACACGACCGCCTTGCCCTCAAAGGCGTCGGGATCACCTGGGTTCGACAGGTAGCGCTCCCGGAACTCCTTGGAGATGACGCTGGTCTTCATGATGGCGCTGTCGAACAGGTTGCCCTTCAGGTTCAGGAAGCCGGCGTCGGCCAGCATCGGCTGGTCGAAGGCGCGAATGACTTCGCGGTCCTCGGTGAACTTGCCGGTACAGTTCTCGCCGATCGTCTTGCCGTTGACAGTCTTCGCATTCGGGTGCGGCAGGCGTCCGGCGGCGATCAACTCGGCCACGACAGCCGGGACGCTGCCCGCCCGGTAGAAGTCCTCGCCGAGGAAGCGGCCGGCCGGCTGCATATCGACCAGCAACGGGATGCTGTGCCCGACCTTTTCCCAGTCGTCGTTGTTCAGTTCCAGCCCCAGATGCCGCGCGATGCCGTTGAGGTGGATCGGCGCATTAGTCGAGCCGCCGATCGCCGAACAGACCGCGATGGCATTCTCGAACGATTCGCGCGTCATGATGTCGGACGGCTTCAGGTCCTCCCACACCATTTCCACGATGCGCTTGCCGGTCAGGTAAGCCGTGGCGGCGCGTTCCTTGTGGACGGCCGGGATAGCGGCCGAACCCGGCAGCATCATGCCCAGCGCCTCGGCCAGCGAGTTCATCGTCGTGGCCGTGCCCATCGTGTTGCAGAACCCCGGCGACGGCGCGGAGGATGCGACCAGATCGACGTATTCCTTCCAGCCGATCTCCCCGGCCGTCTTCAGCTTCTTCGCATGCCACTTGATCGTGCCGGACCCTGTCCGCTGGCCCTTGTACCAGCCGTTCAGCATGGGTCCGACCGAAAAGGCTATCGCCGGAATGTTCACCGTCGCCGCCGCCATCAGCAGGGCCGGTGTGGTCTTGTCGCAACCCGTCGTCAGAACAACACCGTCCAGCGGATAGCCGAACAGGGTTTCGACCAGCCCCAGATAGGCCAGATTACGGTCGAGGCCCGCTGTGGGCCGCTTGCCGGTTTCCTGGATCGGATGCACCGGGAACTCGAAGGCGATGCCGCCGGCTTCGCGGATGCCTTCGCGGATTCTCTCCGCCAGGACGATGTGCTGGCGATTGCAGGGCGACAGGTCC
>DASQKT010000205.1:0-10633 GCA_035630415.1 Skermanella sp. | reverse complement strand
TGCTGGACGATCTGCTGCTTCAACTGTTCGATCAGAAGTCGGACGAGGTGATCGAGGCTGCCATGGCCCAGGCGGGCATGCCCTTCCATCCGATTCGCGCCGCTCACTGACGGCGGCAGTACCGCAGCCGGCAAAAGCGCGATCATTGGGGCTGCTCGGCGTTCGTGACAGGTGTTCATGAGCGCCCGCAATCCTCATATGCGGCTATTACCGACAGCGATACAGATCAAGGTTCATGCCCTACCAGGACTGCGACAAACATACCCCCCTGACCCGTGAAGAGCTGCTCGACCAAGACCGCCGCCGGCTGATGCTGGAGGCTTATCCCTGGATGAAGGTGTGGAGCGACGAAGAGCTCGACAGGTCCCTGGCCCAGACCATGCGCAAGCACCCGGCAGGGACGGACGTCTGGGTCTTCGCCTATGGCAGCCTGATCTGGAACCCGACCTTTTCCTTCGCCGAGCGCCGCATCGCCCATATCCGGGGCTATCACCGCCGGTTCTGCCTGCGGGCCGACATGGGGCGCGGCACGCTGGAATGTCCGGGCCTGTTCCTGGGACTGGACCGGGGCGGGCAGTGCGGCGGGGTCATCTTCCGCATTCCCGCCGATCAGGCGGACCATGAATTAACACTGCTGTGGCGCCGGGAAATGCTGACCGGCGCCTATATCCCGCGCTGGCTGAAGGCAAGGACAGAGAGCGGTACTGTTCCCGCCATCGCGATGACGATCAACCGGGGCTACTCGCGCTATGTCGGCGACTGGGACGAGGAGCGGACGATCCAGGCGATCGCGACGGCCGAGGGACGCTTCGGGCGCTGCTCCGACTACCTGTTCAACACGTTAGAGCATTTGACCGAGATGGGCCTGCGCGACGGCATGCTGGAACGCACGGCCGCAGGGGTACGCCAATTTCTTGACAGGTAGCGTCGCGCGTTTGCCACACCCCCGAAAGAGGGGTGGACATGCAGGTGTTCCAACCACTTATCTCATGCACCCGAATGGGCATTCCCGCAAAACGGTATCCGGTTACGTCCCCAAATGATCACAGACGTGCGCAGCCTGCCCGATGGGGCGGTGGTCGAGGCAGATATCTGCATAGTCGGAGCCGGCGCCGCCGGGATCACCCTGGCGATGGAACTGCTCGGCCACGGTTTCCGTGTTGCCCTGCTGGAAAGCGGCGGACTGGACTTCGAGGACGATATCCAGTCCTTGAACGACGGCGACTGCGTCAGCGAGCACAAGGTGGACCTGACATGGACCCGGCTGCGCTATTTCGGCGGCACGACCGGCCACTGGGGCGGCAACTGCGCGCCGCTGGATGCCCTTGATTTCCAGGAGCGGTCCTGGGTGCCGGACAGCGGCTGGCCGTTCGGCAAGGAGGAACTGGCGGGTTTCTACCCGCGCGCCGACCGGTACTGCGAATTGCCGTCGGACAACTACGAGCCCGACCATTGGACGCAAGTGTCGGATAAGTTCCAGGCCAGCCGTATTCCGGTCGGCGGCGATCAGATCGGAGAAAAGATATTTCTGAAGAGCCCGCCGACCCGGTTCGGCGATACCTACCGCGCCGCCCTGACCAAGCCCGACAATCAATGTACTGTCTTCCTGCACGCCAATGTGGTGGAGATCGAGACCGACGCGGACGCGGAGCAGGTGGTATCCCTGCTGACGCGCGACCTGGATGGTCGCAGCCGCCGGTTCAAGGCGAAGAAGTTCATCCTGGCCAGCGGGTTGGAGAACGCCCGGCTTCTATTGCTGTCCAACACGGTGCGCCCCAACGGGCTCGGCAACGACCATGATCTGGTTGGCCGCTATTTCATGGCGCATACGACGATCCGGACGGGGAGAGCGCTTCTGTCGGTGCCCAAGGGAACCGCCCGGTTCTACGGGCTGGACGGTTGGGCATCGCGTTTCGAGACGGGCGGCGCACCTTTCGTCAACGCTCTTCAGCCGTCGTGGGAGGCGCAGAAGCGCGAGGAGATGCTGAACAGCGTGGTCTTCTTCGACGAGACCTACGAGGGGGAGCATGCTCCCGGCTTCGTGGCGCTGCGGCATATCGTCAAGCAGGTCATCCAGGGCCGGATGCCCGAAAATCTGAGGACCGAGCTGAGGAAGGTCTTCGGCGATCTCGATTCGGTGGCCAAAGCGCTTTACGCGCGGGCGACCGGCGACAGCCAATACCGCGTCCTTGAACTGCGCTACTTCGCGGAGCAGGCGCCCAACCGCGACAGCCGGGTCACGCTTGGCGATGACCGCGACGTGCTGGGCCAGCGGAAGATGGTGCTGGACTGGCGGCTTCAGGATATCGACAAGCACACCATCCTGCGCACCCAGCACCTGATCGCCCGCGAGTTCGGCCGGCTAGGCGCTGGACGGCTTCAAGTCGACTTCGAGAACGAGACGGACCCCTGGCCGAAAGGCGTCGATTCGTCGGCCCATTTCATGGGGACGACACGCATGCATGCCGATCCGAAGCGCGGCGTGGTCGATGAGAACTGCCGCGTCCACGGCATCGCCAACCTCTACGTGGCGGGAGGTTCCGTCTTTCCGACCACGGGCGCCACGATGGTCACGATGAACATCGTGGCTTTAGCGATTCGGCTGGCCGATCACCTGATATCGAAGCCGGCCTGACGGGGAATCGGGGCCAAGAATCGGGGCCAAGTCAGTCGGAAAGCGGGTACGTCACGACATCGACGGCGGTGCCGGCCACGGTCGCCGCCGCAGAGCCGACGGTCGAAACAGCTCCCACGGTGGTGCTGACGATCCCACAGCCAGAAAGAACCGATAGCAGGCAAAGCAATGCGGCGGAACGGAGCATGGATGTGCTATCCTGGGGATAAGCCGGTACCTATATGGTCCCGTCGCTACTTCCTTTGATGCACTATTCGGCGACAGGCCACAAGAGCGTCATGATCCGTCTGCAAACTGTCGCAGGCGCCCGGTAACGGGATAAGCCATCTTGACAGCAAACATGACGGCCAACAGACCTCCCCCTGGTTGGTCCGCCGCATTATCGGGTTCAGGCTCTTGCACGACCTTATCATCTTCATCCTGATCATCAGCGCGCTCCTGGTGGTCGCCAGCCTGCTTCAACCGCTGGCGGAGCGGCTGAAACTTCCCCATTCCGTCCTGCTCGCAGCGGTCGGCGTCGCGCTAGCCGCAGCCTCGGTGACGCTGTTGCAGGTCAGGGGAGTTCCCATGCTGCGGGAAGCGGCGGAGGCGGTTTCGGGCCTGTCGTTCAACTCTTCCACATATATCCTGGTATTCCTGCCGGCGCTGCTGTTCCAGGCCGCCCTGACGATCGACGTGCGGCGGATGATGGAGGACGCGGCGCCCATCCTGCTGCTGGCCGTCGTGGCGGTCTTCGTGGCGACGGCCGTGATCGGGCTGGCGCTGTGGCCGCTGGCGGGTGTCCCTCTGGTCGTCTGCCTGCTGCTTGGATCGATCGTCGCGACCACCGACCCGGCGGCAGTCGTCGCCATCTTCCGCGACATCGGGGCGCCCGCCCGGCTGGTCCGGCTGGTCGAGGGAGAAAGCCTGCTGAACGACGCCGCCGCCATCGCGATCTTCTACGTCCTGCTGGAGATCATTACGTCGGGAGATGAGCCGGACCTGCTGATGGGCGCCTGGGACCTGGCATTGGACCTTGGCGGCGGCACTCTGCTGGGCATCGTCGCCGCCCGGCTGGGCGTGGCCATGATCCCGCTGCTGCGCGGGCGGCGCACGGCCGAAGTGACGCTGACTCTGGCCCTGCCGTATCTGGTCTTCGTTTCCGGCGACCACTTCCTGGGCGTCTCGGGCGTGGTTGCGGTGGCGGTGGCCGGCCTGGTGTTCGGCGCGGGCAGCCGCTCGCGGCTGTCGCCCTCGGGCTGGGCCTATCTGGACGCGGTGTGGGAACAGGTGGCGTTCCTGGCGGGATCGCTGGTCTTCATCCTGGCGGCCCTGATGGTGCCGAAGCTGCTCGGCACCGTGAGCCTGCACGACGGCCTTCTGCTGCTGGTGCTGGTGGTGGCTGCATTGGTCGCACGGGCGCTGGTGCTGTTCCTGCTTCTGCCGCCGCTGACGCTGCTGCGGCTGAGCGCCAAGATCAGCAACTCCTACAAGCTTGTGCTGACTTGGGGCGGCCTGCGCGGCGCCGTCACCCTGGCGCTGGCCCTTTCGGTGACGGAGGCGCGTGGGATCGGCGGAGAGGACCAGCGAATCGTCACGGTGCTGGCGACCGGATTCGTCCTGTTCACCCTGTTCGTCAACGGGACGACGCTGCGTCCCGTCATCAAGCTGCTGGGCCTCAACCGCCTGTCGCCGCTCAACAAGGCTATCCGCAATCAGGTACTGGCGCTGTCGTTGGCGGATGTCCGCGACTCGGTACAGCAGACGGCGGCCGAGTACGAGTTTCCGCCGACCGTCGCGCGCGCGGTGCAAAGGCCCTACGATGTCCGCATCCAGGAAGTCAGCTCCGCCGGCAGCCTGGAGGAGCAGATCTCCGACCGCGACCGGATCGTGCTTGGCCTGATCGCACTGGCCAACCGGGAGCGGCAGCTCGTGCTCGAGCATCATGGGCTTCAGACGGTTTCGGGCGATATCATCGAGGCGCTTCTGCGCAACGCCGGCGAGATCTACGACGGAGCCAGGACGGGCGGACGCATCGGCTACAACCGGGCGGCCCGCAAGATCCTCCGGCTGCCCAAGGCGTTCCGCTTTGCCTATTCGCTTCATCGGTGGACAGGGGTCGAAAGGCCGCTGGCGCGTCAGGTCGCCAAGCGGTTCGACAAGTTCCTGGTCCGCCGGCTGGTGCTGGAGGAGCTGATCCGCTTCAACAGCCGCAACCTGAAGCCGCTTCTCGGCGTCCGCGTGGCCGAACTGCTCGGCGAGGTGCTGACCGGGCGGCTGGACGCATCGACCAAGGCGCTCGATGCGTTGAGCCTGCAATATCCCGAATATGCGGAGGCGCTGAGCCAGCGCTTCCTCCGCAAGCTGGCTTTGCGGCGGGAGATGGCGCATTTCGAAAGCCTGTTCGAGGACGGGCTGATCGGCCAGGAACTGTTCGAGGACCTGCGGCGCGGCGTCGATGCGCGCCAGAAGGAGGCGGAGCGGCGGCCCAAGCTGGACCTGAAGCTGGACAAGGTGGACCTGATCGCCCATGTGCCGCTGTTCAATACGCTGGCTCCGGACGAGCTGAAGCGGCTCGCCAAAGTGCTGCGGTCGCGGCTGGCATTGCCGGACCAGACATTCATCCGGACCGGCGACAGGGGAACGGCGATGTACTTCATCTCTTCCGGCGCCGTCGAGGTCGTGCTGCCGGACCGCCGCATCCGGCTGGGTCGTGGCGACTTCTTCGGCGAAATGGCCCTGATCGACGGCGGTCCCCGGCGGGCCGACGTGGTGGCGCTGACCTACTGCACGTTGCTGGAGCTGCGGTCCCGTGACTTCCAGAAGTTCCTGAAGGCCAACCCCGACATCAGCGAACGGATCGACGAGGTGGCGCAGGAGCGCGGGGTGAAGCGGGTGGCATGATCCGCCCGCTCCATTAGACGCGTCATCGCCCGCCGGATACAGGAATGAAGGCTCCGGCGACGTAGGAAGACTGCTCGGAAAGCAGCCAGACTATCGCTTGGGCGACTTCCTCCGCTGTGCCGGTGCGGCCTTGCGGCACGCCGCCGACCAGCCGCTCCAGCCGGCCGGGGATGCCGCTGGCGTCGTGGATCTCGGTCTCGATCAGGCCGGGATTGACGGCGTTGACCCGGATTCCCTCCGGCGCCAGCTCCTTCGACAGGCCGATGGTGAAGCTGTCGATGGCGCCCTTGCTGGCGGCATAGTGGACGAACTCGTTGGGCGAGCCGATTGCCGAAGCGCGTGAAGAGACGTTGACGATGACGCCGCCGTTGCCGCCTCGGCTCTTCGCCATGCGGCGGGCCGCCTCGCGGGCGCACAGGAAGGGACCGACCACGTTCAGGGTCATCACCGAACTGACGGTTTCGGCGGTAAGGTCCAGCAGCTTGCCGGCAGGGCCGGTGATGCCGGCGTTGTTGACCAGCCCCGTAACGGCGCCGAGCTGGTCGTCCACCGTGGAGAACAGGCGCAGGATGTCGTCCTCCCTCGCCATGTCGCCCTGGACCGCTATCGCCCGCACGCCCTGTTCACGGGCCTCGGCGGCGACCGACTCCGCCTTTTCCCGATCACGGACATAGTTGACGCAGACGTCCCAGCCCGCCTTGGCCGCCAGATGGACCGTCGCGGCGCCGATGCCGCGGCTGCCGCCGGTTACGATGAGGATTCCGGCCATTGCATTCACTCCCCTGTGGATCGTTCGAGCCCGCGTCACGGCTGCCCGCACGGCGGTCGCCGCCACGGCCTTGCCGGTGCGGCATTTTTGCGGGCGTCATGCTGGCAGCAAGCCGCCGGTATGACCACTGGGAAATGCTCCACGCCGGCCGATTCCCAAAAGCTTCGACTGATCAAGCATTTGCGGGCTTTTTCGGAATACGCAGGTGCGACATTGCTGCATGCTCGGATTGCTGGGAAAGTGATATTGTGGTTGCTGAGGAAATTCTCAAAATACTGTGACGAGTGGTGCAACATGTCGCTCAGATCCCTGTCGATAAAAACCAAGCTTTTAAGTTTAATTTTAGTAACATCGCTGGCGTGTCTGGGCATCGTCGGGGCTGGGCTTTTCCTGAGTTACGGCCGGATGCACCAGGACCGTGCCGATTTGCTTCGTTCCATGGTCGAAGCGGGTCACAGCCTGGCTGTCAGATATGAAGCCGAGGCCCTTGCCGGTAACCTCACCCGCGAGGAGGCTCAGGCGCGCTTCCGGCAGGCATTGCTGGCGATCCGCTATAACGGAAAAGAATATATTTTCGCCATCACCAATGATGCGATCGGCTTCGCCCATCCCAATGAAAAGCTGCTGGGCAAGAATCTGAAGAACGAAACGGACGCGAGAGGCGTTCCCATCTTCGCCGACATGATCGGTATCCTCAAAAGCAAGGGCGAGGGAACCTACGCCTACCATTGGCCGCGCGCGCCCAGCAGCGTAGAGACGGCGGAGAAGCTGACCTATATCAAGGGTTTCGAACCCTGGAACATCTTCATCGGGTCCGGGGTCTTCATCGACGACATCTGGGCGACCTTCATGACCCAGCTCTGGAAGATACTGGGCGTGGCCGCGATGCTGGCCCTGCCGGTGATCATCCTGCTGCTGCTCGTCAGTCGAAACATCAGCAATACGATCCGGGGGCTTTCCGGAAAGATGCAGCAACTGGCAGCCGGGAATCTGACGATTTCGTTCCCTGAAGCGGATCGCGGCGACGAACTGGGTGACATGGGCAGGGCGGCGCAGGTCTTCAAGGAGAATGCGGCGGCCAAGGCTCTCCTGGAAAGCCGGGAAGCGGGCATCGCTGCGCGCGCGGAGGCTGAAAAGCGCAGGGTGCTGGTCGAGATCGCCGACAGCTTCGAACAGACGGTCGGCGGCGTGATAAACGCCGTCATCAACGAGACCGAGGTCATGCACAACCGTGCCCAGGAGATGACCGAGTCCGCCGATCAGACAGGCCGGCTGGCCGGGACCGTCGCCCAGGCGACCGACCAGACCTCCGCCAGCGTGCAGACCGTTGCCTCCGCCACGGAGGAACTGTCCAGTTCGATCGGGGAGATCAGCCGGCAGGTGAGCCAGTCGTCCCGGATCGCGGGCGAGGCGGTGGAAATCGCCGGCCGGGCGAATGGCAAGGTCGGCGGTCTCGCAACCGCAGTCGATCGGATCGGCACGGTGGTCGAGCTCATCAACTCGATCGCGTCCCAGACCAACCTGCTGGCGCTCAACGCCACGATCGAGGCCGCCCGTGCCGGCGAGGCGGGCAAGGGCTTCGCCGTCGTGGCGAGCGAAGTAAAGGCGCTGGCCAACCAGACGGCCAAGGCCACCGAGGAAATCGCAGTCCAGGTCGCCACCATCCAGGAAGCGACCGAAGACGCAGTCCAGGAGATCGGCGCCGTCAGCCGCGTCATCACCCAGGTGAACGAAATCGCCACTGCCATCGCGGCATCGGTCGAGCAGCAGGGTGCCGCTACCCGTGAGATCAGCCGAAGCATTCAGCAGGCTGCCTATGGTACCCACGAAGTGTCGGTCAGCATCGGCGGGGTGAACGAGGCCGCCGGGCACAGCGGTACCATCGCCTATGAGGTCCTGGCGTCGATCCGCCAGCTCTCATCGCAGGCCAACTCGCTCGGAGTCGAAGTCGGCAGCTTCATGACGCGCGTGCGCGTCACTTCCTGACGCCGCCGTCCGTCATCGCGCCGCCGGCTGCCGTAATCAGGCTATGGGGCGTGGTGCCATGGGCGGAGCGGAACGATGCCGCGAAATGCGAGCGGGAGGAATAGCCGCAAGCGGCCGCGATGGCGGCGATATTGCGCTCGCCGTCTTCGATCATCGCGCGGGCGCGGCGCATCCGTTCGGCGGCCAGAATGAGGCGCAGCGATGTTCCTTCCTCGGCAAGACGGCGGCGGAGGGTGGCGGCACTGACGCCCAGCAGGCGGGCGATGTCCTGACTGCGCCAAGGGTCCATCGGGGCCATCGCTATATGGTGACGGGTGCGTTCCGTAACCGTGGCGGCGGCGTCCGACCGTGCGATGGCGGGGACGTGGCCGATCAGCAGCAGGATCTCCATGACCCGATGTTCGGCAAGGCTGGCGTCGAGGTCGGTCCGGCTCAGCGCCGTGGCGGCGTGGGAGATGGTATCGACGGTCTGCGCCGTCAGATCGATGCCGGGGTCGTGCGGCTTGCGTAGTGAGGCGACCGTCGCTTTGGCGCGGCGCGGATGCGCCTGGGCTACCCGGCGGACGAGATCGCGGGGCAGGGTGATGAAGACGGCACGGTAGCGGCCGGATGTCTCGTCCGGGCGGTTGACGATATCGAACGATTGACCGGCGGGCAGGACGAACGGCTCGCCAGGGTGGAATTCGAACATTTCGCCGGCGATGTGGACCTCCTTGATGCCGTCCAGGACGACGATCAGCGCCGGCTCGTCGATCGCCATGTCGCGGATCGTCTCCACCGCGCGGGCGTGATATGTCGCGAGCTTGGTGATCGGCGTGCCGGACCCCGGTGCGGTTACTGGCCCGGCAGGCTGGATGACTTCGCCGCTCTCCAAGCTTCCAGCGATGCGCCTGCGCAGTTCGGCGGCGAGTATTCGGGGCTGGGCGCCGGGGTGGATGGCGGAAGGGCTGGCCATGGCGAGGCTCGTTCGGTCAGGGGTGTCCGTCATGATAGCGCAATTCGGGATCATGATTGAGCGTTTCGGGAGCTTTTCCACCCACACCCGCTGGCATCTTGACGCAGCGGATTGAGCGTAAAGATCGACTGGATGATGGAGAAGATCGATGAAATTGAAAGCTGCGGCGCTTGGCCTGGTTCTGGCCGCATTGGTGAACGGACCCGCTTTGGCGGGGGAGTTCGCCGTCACCAGCCCCAGCCTGTCCAATGGTGCGACCATCGGCAATAAGCATGTTTTTGCCGGATTCGGATGCACCGGCGATAACCGGTCGCCGGCACTTTCCTGGACGGGGGCGCCCGCCGATGCGAAGAGTTTCGCTGTGACCGTCTACGATCCGGATGCGCCGACGGGCAGCGGCTGGTGGCACTGGGTCGTCTTCAACATTCCCGCCGGCACGACGGAATTGAAGGAAGGGGCCGGCGACGCCAAGGGGGCATCGCTGCCGGCCGGCAGCGTCCAGAGCGTGACCGATTTCGGCCAGCCCGGCTTCGGCGGTCCGTGCCCGCCGGCGGGCGACAAGCCGCACCGGTACATCTTCTCGGTCCACGCGCTTAAGCTGGAGAAGCTGCCGCTGGAGACCGGCGCATCGGGCGCGATGGTCGGCTTCTTTCTGGGCCAGAACACGATCGCCAAGGCGTCGGTAACCGGCCTTTACGGGCGATGAGGTCGAACCAGGGCGGCTGGTCGCGCGTCCCAAACGAAGTACCCGGCTTCCCGCCGAATTTCCCCATCTGGAAATCTGGCGGGAGACGGCTGAAAGTTGTTTTAAGGCCATAGTTGACGATACGTGCGGAGCAGCCGAGATCGATAAAATCTCCGCAAGTTGCAATGGATGATATGCAGGTCTGGATTTACGGTTTTCGAGGCAGCCTTGCGAGGCCGGGTCTGGAGGCTCTCGGGCTTCCAAGCCTGAGCGCCTGCCTGCGTCTCGTGGCCGGCCGGACCGGGTATCGTCAGGCTTCCGAAGCACCGGTCATCGGGTATCGCGGCCAGCGCAGGCTGGCGGGGTCGCCACCCTGAACCTCCGGATCGAGTGAATGCCGCACCGGCTTTGCGGCTTTCAATAGTTTCGATCCCTGGTTTTCGGTGCTCTCCGGAGAGACAATTGCGTTTTCAAACGCTCGACAGTTGGCGAGGGCTTTGTGCCGTCCTCGTCGCATTGCTTCATTATCATGCAGCCTGGCATCTGTACGAGTTCCCCCTGATCCGGAACAGCTATCTGTTCGTCGACTTCTTCTTCGTGCTCAGCGGCTTCGTGATCGCGCACGCCTATGGACACCGGATCGGCGATCTCGCGGATTTCGGCCGCTTCGTCGTGCTTCGATTCGGCAGGCTCTGGCCGCTTCATGCGGCAGTGCTTGGG
>DASQKT010000204.1:0-2377 GCA_035630415.1 Skermanella sp. | reverse complement strand
GAAGCCGCGCCGGGTCAGGTCCTGCTTGATGACGTCGAGACCCGCGACCCAGAACGGGGAGTAGAGACCGTCGAACAGCACGGCGATGGTCTTTTTGCCCTGCGCCTTGACGTAGACCGGCAAGCCTGCCGTGCCGGCCGCCATCAGGGTAGCCAGCGTGAACTGCCGCCTCGTGAGCTTCATGATGTTTCCTCCCTGCCCGCGGCTTGTGCCGCTTGGTTAGCTTATACACTCATCATACCAGTTGGGACGGACCCGACAACGGCAAAATGGAGGGTAGGGAAGGGGTGCCGCCGGCCTACGGGTTTGCGGTCATTTCTCGAACTGCCGGTACAGGCTACTGGCCCGCTTCAGGTGGTCGGACATGGCGGCCGCCGCTTCCTCCGTGTCGCGCTTGGCGATGCCGTTGAAGATGCGTTCGTGCTCATCGATCGTGATCTGCTCGGCCCCCGGCGCACGCAGCAGGCTGACATGGTAGACCGCCAGCCAGTCGAGCATCGCCTGCGCCACGGCGGCGTAGATCGGGTTGCCGGAAATCGCGGCGATCTCGCGGTGGAACGCCATGTCGCGGTCAAGGAAGCCGGACAGGTCGGTCAGGCTGTCGCGGTGCTCCTGAAGCCGCCGCTCCAGCCGCGCGATGTCGGCGTCGCTGGCCCGCTCGGTGGCAAGCCGGACCATGCCGACCTCGAAGAAGACGCGGGCCTCCTTCAGGTGCTCCAGGTTCTCCGGAGCATTGGCAAGGAAGTGCTTGGCGCTCTCCCCGACTTGGCCCATCACCTTGGCGGCTGTTATCGGCGTGACCCGTGCCCGCTCGCCATGGGTGATGGAAACCAGTCCCATATGGGAAAGCGTCTGCATCGCCTCCCGGATCGCCGGACGCCCGACCTGGAACATCTCCATAAGCTGCCGTTCCGACGGAAGCTGGTCGCCGGCGGCGTATTCTCCGCTGGTGATGCGGGACAGCAGGCGATCCAGCACTTCCTGAGACAGCTTGCGGCGCGGGATCGGGTCGGTGACGGTCATGGGCGGCTCTGATCGGCTTCTCTGGGGCAACTGGCATGATGATCGCTCCAGTGCCCCTAAAGCTCAAGTGCTTCTCCAGACCGAAGGACTCGTCCGATGTCTTTAGGCCCCTCCCGGCCGCCGCAACTTCCAGGCGCGGACCAGCAGGCCGCCGCCGACCAGCAATGCCAGCAGCGTTATCGGGACGGCGATCAGGCGGGGGAAGAAGGCGGCCAGGATCGCCAGGGTCAGCAGGATGGCGCCGGCGCCCGCCAGAACTCCGGCTTCGGCGCGGCCTACCGCGCGGCGGTTGGTCAGGGCGGCGCCGACGGTGTTGCCGATGCCGAGACCGCCTGCCGCCATCCGGGCGGTGCTTTGCTTCTTCTGGCGCCGGGCGCCGGGGCTGCGGGGGGTGACTGTGACGGATTGCGGGCGGTGTTTTACGTCGAGCACGACTTCGGTCGAATGGGCCAGATCGTCCAGGTACATGCTCTCCATCGCCTCGGCAAAGGCGCTGTCTTCGATCGCGACGTCCAGTTCCCAGTTGCCGATCCAACTGGCGATGTTGAGGTTGGTCGAGCCGACGCGCGCCCAGTGACCGTCGGCGACCGCCGTCTTGGCATGGAGCATCGGGCCGTTCCACTCGAAGATGCGGACGCCGGCTTCCAGCAAGGGGCGGTAGCTGGCGCGGGACAGCGCCTGGGTGATCGGGATGTCGCTGATGCCGGGGACCAGCAGGCGGACATCGACGCCGTCGCGGGCGGCTTCGCCCAATGCCTGGATATAGGCGGTGGTGCCGACGAAATAGGCGTCGGTCAGCCACAGCCGGTCCTGAACGCCGGCGGCGATCAGCAGGTCCAGGCGGTAAACGCCCATCTCGGACGGCTGGCCCTCGATCAGCCGGATCGACACGTCGCCGGAAACCGGGCGGGTGTGGCGCGGGATAGGGGCTTCCAGGCGCTCCAAGGCAGGGCCGGCGGCGTTCCAGCTATGGCGGAAGGCCGCTTCCAGGTCGTTCAGGACGGGGCCTTCGATCATGACGCCGGTGTCGCGCCAGGGCTTCCGCTTGCCGGTCGGATCGCCCATCCAGGCGTCTCCTATGCACAGGCCGGAAACGAAGCCGATCCTTCCGTCCACCATCAGCGTCTTGCGGTGGTTGCGACTCAGCCAGCCGAGCGGGCTCTCGAAGCCGGGCGGGTTGAAGCAGCGGATCTGGACGCCGGCCTGGGCCAGCGTCCGGAGCATCTGGCGCGAGGTCTTCCGGAAGCAACCGAGCCAGTCGTAGAGGAAATGGATGCGGACGCCGGCGCGGGCACGCTCCGCCAGCAGGTCCACGAAGGTCCGGCCGGTCGCGTCGTTGTAGATGATGTAGTTT
>DASQKT010000203.1:0-8608 GCA_035630415.1 Skermanella sp. | reverse complement strand
CGCAACGGTGAGGGCGATGCCCATGCCGCCGCCGATGCACAGCGTGGCGAGGCCCTTCTTGGCATCCCGCTTCTGCATCTCGTGCAGCAGGGTGATCAGGACGCGGGCGCCCGAGGCGCCGATCGGATGGCCGAGCGCGATGGCGCCGCCGTTGACGTTGACCTTGGACGGGTCCCATCCGAGGTCCTTGTTGACGGCGCAAGCCTGTGCCGCGAAAGCCTCGTTCGCCTCGATCAGGTCGAGGTCGTCGACCGACCAGCCGGCCTTCTGAAGGGCCAGACGGCTTGCCGGGATCGGGCCGGAGCCCATGATCGCGGGATCGACGCCGGCGGTCGCCCAGGACACGATGCGGGCCAGCGGCTTGATGCCGCGCTTGGCGGCGGCGTCAGCCCCCATCAGCAGCAGTGCGGCGGCGCCGTCGTTGATGCCGGAAGCATTGCCCGCCGTCACCGTGCCGGTCTTCGAGAAGGCCGCGCGCAGCTTGCCCAGGCCTTCGGCCGTGACGCCCGCCTTCGGGAACTCGTCTGTATCGACCACGACATCGCCCTTGCGGCCCTTGATGGTGACCGGAACGATCTCGTCCTTGAACTTGCCTTCCTTCATGGCCGCTTCGGCCTTGTTCTGGGAGGCGGCCGCGAACTGGTCTTGCTGCTCGCGGGTGATCTGCCACTTCTCGGCCACGTTCTCAGCGGTCGTGCCCATGTGATAGCCCTGGAAGGCATCCAGCAGGCCGTCACGGAGCATCGTGTCGATCAGCTGCGTATCGCCCATCTTGACGCCGTTGCGCAGATGCATGACGTGGGGCGCCTGGCTCATGCTTTCCTGACCGCCGGCGATGACGATGTCGGCGTCGCCAAGCTTGATCGCCTGGAAGCCGAGAGCGACGGTGCGCAGTCCGGAACCGCAGAGCTGATTGATGCCATAGGCGGTCTTTTCGACCGGGATGCCGGCGTTGACGGCGGCCTGACGGGCGGGATTCTGCCCGGCGCCGGCGCTCAGCACCTGACCCAGCACGACCTCGGAGACTTCGCTCGGATCGACGCCCGCGCGCTTCAGCGCTTCCCGGATCGCGATTTCGCCCAGGTAATGGGCGGGTACCGAGCTCAGCGAGCCGTTGAACGCACCGATGGGCGTGCGTGCGGCGCTGGCAATTACGACTTCGGTCATGGGGAACGCTCCTTAGCTGATGGCGGTTCTTATTATGGTCTGCCTTTAGCACGGTTTAAACTAACTCCGGCAATTTATCGGCGCAAGGCAGGGCGGCGTTCTACCGGCTATCGAGGTATACCCGCGCCACTAAGTCGCGCGTATGAAAAGGGGAAATCCTAAGCCTTCCGCAATGCCTTGTTCATCCAAGGTTGCAGAGCCATTCGGCAAGCGGCTCCCACACCAGGGTGGCGGCGCCCGTACTGACGATCATGCCTACATGACCCAGGTGCGGATTGCGGATGCATGCGCCTGGAATCGCCTCGGCCAGCGCCCGCGCGGAGCGCGGCGGCACGATGCGGTCCTTCTCCGGGATCATCACCAGGGCAGGCGGCCGGAGACGGCGGGGATCGACCGCCTCGCCGGCGATCAGCCAGCATCCCCTGGCGGTATCGTTGCGGCCGTACCAGCCCGTCAGGCAGTCGCGCGCGACGGCGGCCGGCAGCGTCACGCCGTCGTTGACCCAGTCCTCCAGCGCCACGAAACGCCGCGCCGCCTCGCTGTCCGGGTCCATCCGGGCAAACTTCGTGAACTTGTTCGCCACCTGCAACGGGTCCTGCATGGCGAATAGCGCCTGGATCGCGTCGATCGGCAACTCGCCCCAGGTATCCAGCGCCGGCTCGAACGGCGCCAGCGCCGCCGCCGTCCGCCGCGCCGCAGCCGCGTTGTCCGCGTGGAAGTCCCACGGCGTGGCCAGCAGCGCCAGCCCGGCGATATCGCGGGGCCGGCGCTGCGCCAGCGCCGTCGTCAGCAACCCGCCCATGCAGTACCCGACCAGCGCCGGACGGCCGCCGCCAAGTTCCAGCACCGCGTTCAGCGCCCGCTCCAGCCGCCCGGCGACGAAATCCGTCAGGGTGAATCTGCGCTCCAGCGGCCCGGTGCTGCCCCAGTCCAGCAGCAGCGGCCGGATGCCCCGCCCCGCCATCCACCGCATCAGCGAACAGGTCTCGGACAGGTCCAGTATGTAGTGACGGTTGATCAGCGATGGCACGAACAGCACCGGACGCCCGCCGCCGTCACCTCCATAATCCAGCAACCGCGCCGGTCCCTCCCGCCAAACCGTCGGCGGCTCGGGCAGGCTGCGGCGGTAGGGGTGGCTTCGATAGCTCTCCAGCCCGGTCAGGAGAGCGTCGAACCGCCAGCGCATCTCCCGGTCGACGGCGCGGGCGAAATCGTCAGGATCGACCCCTGCGACCTCCGCGCGGAGTTCCTCCGCCCGGTCGCGCAGCCCCGCCTTCCAGAGCGGCGAGCCGCTCCTCAAGAACGGCAATCCGGCGGGCGAGGTCAGCAGCGTGGTCAGCGTCGCCGCCATGTGGAGCGCGAGCGGACGCGGACCCTGACGGAGGGTCCGCGACGGGGCGGCTGGCCATGGGGGAAGCGGCGAATGGGTCATGAAACTGCTGACGTTGCGCGGAACCGGCGTTCATGCCGAACGCGGTGAAGGGAGCCACGGCGGCCGCCCCTTGTCCCATGATCTGGAACAGGCGTGCGAAGTTTTCCGCGACATCGGGATCGACCGCAAGCGCCGACCACTGGTCCTGCCAGAGATCGAGATAGCGGCGAGCCAGACTTTCCAGGGTAGGCGGGTCCAGGGTAGGTGGATCGGAATCCGGTGAATTGGCCATGATCGCCAATATAATGAAGAATTACCGCGTTTGAACAGAGCGGAGCCTATGCGTCCCATGATGCGGTGCATCCCAATTGCGGGGGATGGGTCGGCAGAAAGCTTGCCTAAAGGCGCTCCGTTCGCGTACTCCTAATGTCTTGAGGGATTTAAGCGCAATGCCACCGCGTGAAAGCATACAAAATGGCCGAAAAAGACGACGTCAAAGTTGCCCCGATCACGATCAAGAAGTACGCCAACCGCAGGCTGTACAATACAGCGACGAGCAGCTACGTCACGCTTGACCACCTCTGCCAGATGGTCAAGGACGGGATGGACTTCGTCGTCTACGATGCCAAGACCGGCGAAGACATCACCCGCTCCGTGCTGACGCAGATCATCGTCGAAGAGGAAAGCAAAGGCCAGAACCTTCTGCCCATCAGCTTCCTGCGCCAGCTCATCAGCTTCTACGGCGACAACATGCAATGGGTCGTGCCCCGTTACCTCGAGCACACCATGCAATCGTTTGCCCGTAACCAGGAGCAGATGCGCGACTACTTCTCGAACACGATCGGCGGGATCTTCCCGTTCGGGACCACGTTCGAGGAAATGGGCAAGCAGAACCTCGCGATGTTCGAGCGGGCGATGCGGATGTTCACGCCGTTCGGGCCGCAGGGCGAGCCTGGCAAGGGTCCGGGCGATCAGACCGAAGCCTTCATGCAGGCGACCAGGGCGGAGAACGAGAAGACCCTGAGCGATCTCCAGAAGCAGCTGGAGGAGCTTCAGAAGCAGCTCGTGACGATCTCGAAGCCGAAGTCCGAGTAGGCAGGCTGCCGGTTCGACGGAAGTCCGGAGCCGGCCGGCCCCGGCTCCGGCCGCGCGCTGTCTTGCTCGTCGCCCGGACCTGACTACGACCTGACTACCCTGCCCTGATCGCGCCGGCCAGGATCGCGCCGGCCAAGATCGCAATTTCGGATAATCCAACGTCGCCGCCGCGATTCGGAATTCCTTAAGTCATTTCGACCGACGATGTCGTTCAATTCCCTGAGTGTTCATCTTCAACAGACTCGGCTGAAGGATGGCCGTAGGCCCCGTATCACGTTTGCCGTTCACCCCGCTGCCTGACTCGCGAAGTCTGGTTCCGGTTTCGGCCGTCCGCGCGTCTGCCCGGACGAGCAAGTCTGAACGGGAAGCCGCCAAGCGGGTCCGCAGGCTTTCGGACGACGACTCCGATAAATCCACCGCCGAAACGAAGAGCGAGCGCGCCGAAGCGCCTGTCCGGAACGGCGATGCCGAATTTCTCCCGCGCGAAGTTGGGGCGGCGCCTGACCCCGAAACCGTCCGGCGCGGCTGGTCCGCGCCCGGCACCGCTCCCTTTGTCACGCAGGTCCTGGCCCAGGAAGTCCTTAAGTCGGGACTTCACATCGAACCCTGGCGGCAGGCGATCGACGCCTATGAGCGGGCCGCTGGCGCCGCCACCCCAAGATTGCGGCCCCCGATGCCCTAAGCCCGCATACTCTAAGCCCCCATACGCTAAGCCCATGGTCGTAAGCGGCAGAATCCGGAACTACTTGCGCCGCCCTAGGATTTCCCACACCTTCGACTCTCCCACAGCGCCGTCCGGACGCACAAATCAGCGCAGCAGGACCCGTGACAGCCGATTCGCCCCGCTCCCCACGCCTTTCGACCATCCAGGGTGACCATCCATGAAGACGACGGGCTCTTCGCGCACCGTGGTCTGGCCGGGCCGTCCCTATCCGCTCGGCGCCACCTGGGACGGCTTCGGCGTCAATTTCGCCCTGTTCTCGGCCAATGCGACCAGGGTCGAGCTGTGCCTGTTCGACAAGACCGGCACCCGCGAGATCGACCGGGTGACGCTGCCGGAATACACGGACGAGATCTGGCACGGCTATCTGCCGGAAGCGCGCCCTGGCACGCTCTACGGCTACAGGGTCCACGGCCCCTACGAGCCGTCCGCCGGCCACCGCTTCAACCCCAACAAGCTCCTGATCGACCCCTACGCCAAGGCGCTGTTCGGTGCGCTCCGCTGGTCCGACGCCCATTTCGGCTACCGGGTCGGCTCGACCCGAGAAGACCTGTCGTTCGACCGCCGCGACAACGCGCGCGGCATGCCGAAATGCCGCGTGGTCGACCGCGCCTTCACCTGGGGCGACGACCGCGCGCCGCGCGTGCCGTGGAGCGATACCGTCATCTACGAGGCGCATGTCCGTGGTTTCACCATGCGCAACCCGGATGTCGGCCCGCAGCTTCGCGGCACCTTCGCCGGCCTCAGCACGCAGGCGGTGATCGACAAGCTGCGCCGGCTGGGCATCACCTCGCTTGAGCTTCTTCCCGTCCATGCATTCTGCGACGACCGCCACCTTGTCGAACGGACGCTGCGCAACTACTGGGGCTACAACACCCTCGGCTTCTTTGCGCCGGAGCCCCGGTTCATGACCACGGGCGTCCTGTCGGAATTCAAGACCATGGTCGCCCGCCTGCACGAGGCGGGGATCGAGGTCATCCTCGACGTCGTCTACAATCATACCGGCGAAGGCAACCAGATGGGGCCGACGCTGAGTTTCCGGGGAATCGACAACGCTAGCTACTACCGGCTGGCTCCGGGCGACAAGCGCTACTACATCGACGATACCGGGACGGGCAATACCCTGGCGATCACGCATCCGCGCGTGCTCCAGATGGTGATGGACAGCTTGCGCTACTGGGTCACGGAGATGCATGTGGACGGCTTCCGCTTCGACCTCGCCACCACGCTGGCACGCGAGCCGAACGGCTACGATCCGCGCTCCGGCTTCCTCGACGCCATCGGGCAGGACCCCGTGCTGTCCGGCGTCAAGCTGATCGCGGAGCCTTGGGATATCGGCCCCGGCGGTTATCAGGTCGGCGGCTTCCCGCCGGGCTGGGCGGAATGGAACGACCGTTACCGGGACACCGTCCGCCGCTACTGGCGCGGCGACGAGGGCATGCTGCCGGAACTGGCCGGCCGCCTTACAGGGTCCAGCGACCTGTTCGAACGTCATGGCCGCCGTCCCTGGGCCAGCATCAACTTCGTCACCGCCCATGACGGCTTCACGCTCAACGACCTCGTCTCCTACAACCACAAGCACAATGAAGCCAATGGAGAGGGCAACCGGGACGGACATTCCGGCAATCATAGCTGGAACCACGGCGTCGAAGGTCCGACCGACGATCCGGATATCAATACCTTGCGAGCCCGCCAGCGCCGCAACTTCCTGACCACCCTGCTGCTGTCCCAGGGCACTCCCATGCTGCTGGCCGGCGACGAGATCGGCCGCACCCAGGGCGGCAACAACAACGCCTACTGCCAGGACAACGAAGTGTCCTGGATCGATTGGGCCGGCGTTGGGGACGAAGGCCGCGACCTCGAGGAGTTCACCCGCCTGCTGCTGGACCTCCGCCGGCGTCACCCCGCGTTGCGCCGGCCGGTGTTCCTCCACGGCACCAAGACGTCCGCCGACGGCGTCAAGGACATCACCTGGTACACGCCCCAGGGAACGGAGAAGACCAGCGAGCAATGGGGCGACCGTCTTGCCCGTTGCATCGGATTGCTGCTCAACGGCGGCGCCGGAGCTTATATGAACGCCGATGGCAGCCTTGCCGCCGACGACAGGCTCCTGATCGTCTTCAACGCCTTCCATGACACGGTGCCGTTTCTGCTGCCCACAGTTCCGGGCGGCACGGCGTGGCGATGCCTGCTGAACACCGTCGACGAATTGGGCCGGGCCGATACGACGGGGCACCCGGTCGGGACCAGCTTCGACGTAGCCGGACGTTCAGCCCTGTTGTTCGTGCTGATAGATACAAAGCATTAGTATTTTCAGCCGATACTTCCGGACCCGACGCGGCGCCCTGCCGCGCCGGAACCGCTGACATTGAATTTCGCCCATCATGCCCGAGAACGATCTGAGCCAGATCGACTGCGTTCTGTTCGAACCAGAAACGAACGTCCGGCATCTTCTGCGCGATGCTCTGGGCAGACTCCGGATTCAAAACCTTCAGGTCTTCGGGCATATGGAGGACGTGCGGAAGGCGTTTCAGGCCGGCAATCCCGACCTGCTGATCGCCGACGCGACCAGCACCGACAGCGAGACCTTCAAGCTGGTCCAGTCGATCCGGCACGGCCAGATCGGCGTCAATCCGTTCATCGGGATCATCATCACCGCGTTCCATCCTACCGGCGCATTGTTGGCCAAGGTGACCAACTGCGGCGCCGACTCGCTGCTGGTCAAGCCGGTCGCCTTCCGGCAGATCAAGGACCGCATCGACAGGCTGATCGAGCAGCCGCGCAACTTCGTGGTGACCAGCGACTTCATCGGTCCCGACCGCCGAAAGTCCCCTCGGGACAGCAGTTCGATCCCCTTGCTGGAAGTCCCCAACACCCTGCGGATGAAGGCGACCGGCAGCTTCGCCAAGGTCAATCCGCATGCGCTGATCGAAGCCAGCATACGCGACATCAACGAGCAGAAGCTGCTGCGCCAAGCGTTCCAGGCAGCCTTCCTGATAGAATTCGCCCTGCCCGCCCTTGCGGAAGGAAAAGCCGACCGCATGGCCATGGACCATCTTGCACGGGTATCACCGGTACTGGAGGACATCGTCCACCGCCTGCCAAGCCCGATATCCGGCAGCCGCGCCAGGATACCGGACTTGGCGCACTGCCTTGCCGACTCCGTGGAAATCGTCCGTTCGCAGATCCTTTCCGGCCGGGCACCACCGGAACTCGACCGTCTGAAGGAAAGCGCCCTGGAAATCATGCAGGCGCTGAGTCCCGACAAGGATGCGGAGTCGCTGGCACGCGACGTAGCCTCGGCGGCGTCGGCTTACCGCGCGCGTCTTACCGCGATGGCCGAAGCGAAGGCGGCGGCGCCGGTCACCATCAGCCGGTAAGCCGGATAGCTGGACTTTATCACTCCGCGACCGTCGCGTAGTTCCCACGGAAGTACAGCAGCGGCTTGCCGTCCGTCGTCGCTGCCAGCCGCTGGACTCGTCCGACGATGATGACGTGGTCGCCGCCCTCGTGGATGGCCTCCGTCTCGCAGTCCAGCGCCGCCAGGCAGCCGTTCAGCACCGGCGCGCCGGTTTCCCACCGCTCCCACACGACGCCATCCCAGCGGTCGCCGATCGTCGTCGAGAACCGCACCGACAGGTCGCGCTGGTCGTCGCCCAGGACATTGACCGCGAAACGTCCGGCTGCGCGAAAAGCGTCCAGGTTATGCGACGCACGATCCAGGCAGAACAGCACCAGCGGCGGGTCCAGCGATACCGAACTGAAGGAGTTTGCGGTCAGCCCGACCGGTTCGCCCGCATCGGTAACCGTGGTGACCACGGTCACTCCGGTAGCGAAACATCCAAGGGCATTGCGGAATGCCCGCCGGTCAAATTTCATGGCGCTAGGTCGCTCGGTTCAGGCTGAAACGCGGATCGTGCCTTTCGGTATCGTAGCAAGGGACGCCGCGCAAGGGCGATAGGGGGACACGGGCGCACTTAAAAGCTTCTTAACGAAACTCGCCCACTCTCGATTTTCCAATCGCGGGTATAACAGCGGCGGCGCTTTACGGCATGTTGTTCATCATCGGCTCCATTACCGTCTTAGTGTGCGTGCTGGGCGGCTATGTGGCCATGGGCGGGCATCTGGCCGTTCTGTGGCAGCCTTTCGAAGCCGTCATCATCGTCGGGGCGGCGATCGGCGCCTTCATCATCTCCAACCCGAAAACCGTGCTGGGACGTACCGGCAAGGCCATGGGCTCGGTGCTGAGAGGG
>DASQKT010000202.1:0-17475 GCA_035630415.1 Skermanella sp. | reverse complement strand
CCGCTAAAGTCTCGCATCGAATAAGTCCGGACAGGGAGTCCCCCGATCATGAAATCCGCATCCCGCCGCGTCGGCGCCATACTGGCGGTTGGCCTCGCCTGTTTCACTTCACCGGCCTTGGCGCAGTCCGGCGAGGTCAAGATCGGCATGATCACCACGCTGTCCGGCCCCGGCAGCGGGCTTGGCATCGATGTCCGGGACGCTTTCGCGCTGGCGCTCAAGGATCTGGGCGGCAGCCTGGGAGGGTTGAAGGCCACGGTGATCGAGGCGGACGACCAGCAGAAGCCGGATGTCGCCAAGCAACTGGCCGACCGCATGGTCGAGCGCGACAAGGTCGATGTCGTCACCGGCATCATCTGGTCCAATCTGGCGCTGGCCCTGATGCCCAGCCTGGAGCGGGCGGAGGTGTTCTTCCTCAGCCCCAATGCTGGACCGTCGCAACTGGCCGGCAAGCAGTGCAACCCGTTCTTCTTCGGCGTCGCTTACCAGAACGACGGCCAGCACGAGGCGATGGGCCAGCACATGCAGTCCCAGGGCATCAAGCGCGCCTACCTGATGGCTCCGAACTACCCGGCGGGCAAGGACGCGCTGACCGGCGTCAAGCGGTTCTTCAAGGGCGAGGTCGTGGGGGAGGTCTACACGACGGTCGGCCAGCTCGACTACGCCGCCGAACTGGCCCAGCTCCGAGCGGCGGCGCCCGACGGCGTCTACATCTTCTATCCCGGCGGCATGGGCATCAACTTCGTCAAGCAGTACGAGCAGGCCGGGCTGAAGGACAAGGTGCCGCTGTTCGGACCCGGCTTCAGCTTCAGCGAGGACTCGCTCCCGGCCATCGGCGATGCCGCCCTCGGCGTGATGAACACCGCGCAATGGAGCGGCGATCTCGACAATCCCCAGAACAAGAAGTTCGTCCAGGGGTTCGAAGCGGCCTACAACCGGCTGCCTTCCGTCTACGCGGCGCAGGCCTATGACGTGGCCCTGTTGCTGGACAGCGCGATCCGCAAGGCAGGCGGCTCCCTGGCCGACAAGAACGCGTTGCGTGCCGCCTTGCAGGCGGCGGACTTCAAGTCGATCCGGGGCGACTTCAAGTTCAACAACAACCACTTCCCGATCCAGGACTATTACCTGCGGGAAGTGGTCAAGGACGACAAGGGCAGGCTGACCAACGTGATCAAGGGCACCGTCTTCGACGACCATGCCGATCCCTATGCCGCCGAGTGCAAGATGTGAACTTGCTTCTATTGGTCGAGCAGGGGCTCAACGGGCTTCAGCTTGGCGTGATGCTGTTCCTGATGGCGGCGGGCCTGACGCTCGTCTTCGGCATCATGGACATGATCAATCTGGCGCATGGTTCGCTCTACATGGTCGGGGCCTACCTGACCGCGACCCTGGCGCCGCTGCTCGACAGCTTCGCGCTGGCCGTGCTGGTGGCGCTGCCGCTGGCGGCGCTGGTCGGCATGGCGGTGGAGGTCGTGGCGCTCCGGACCCTGTACCGGCGCGAGCACCTGGATCAGGTGCTCGCGACCTTCGGGCTGATCCTGTTCTTCAACGAGCTGGTCCGGATCGTCTGGGGACCGCAGCCGATCTTCCTGAAGCCGCCGCCATGGCTTGCCGGAACGGTGGAGATCATCCCCGGCGTGCCGTATCCGGCGTTCCGGCTGGCGATCATCGCGGTCGGGCTGGCGGTTGCGGTCTTCCTCTATCTGCTGATCACCCGCACCCGGACCGGCATGCTGATTCGCGCCGGCGCTTCCAACCGGGAGATGCTGGGCGCGCTGGGCGTCGATGTGAAACGCCTCTACACCCTGGTCTTCGGGCTGGGCGCCGCGCTGGCCGCATTGGCAGGCGCCATGGCCGGGCCGATCCTGGCGGTCCAGGTCGGGATGGGCGAGAGCGTGCTGATCCTGACCTTCGTCGTGATCGTGATCGGCGGCCTGGGCTCGGTCAGAGGCGCCTTTGTCGGAGCGCTGCTCGTCGGCATGGTCGATACCCTGGCACGGGCGTTGCTGCCGACGGTTTTGAGAACGATGATGCCGCCATCCCAGGCGGACGGTCTGGGCGCGTCGCTGGCATCGATGACGATCTACATCCTGATGGCGGCGGTGCTTGCCTGGAAACCTCGCGGGTTGTTTCCGGCTCATGCGTGAAAGTCGTCGTGAAACCCTGGTGATCCTGGTCGGGCTGGCCTTCCTGCTGGCCTTGCCGTTCCTGGCGGAAGCCGCCGGCAAGGGATTCTACGTGACCCTGTTCAGCCGCATCCTGATCTTCGCCCTGGCCGCCGTCAGCCTCGACCTGATCCTTGGGTATGGCGGGATGGTCAGCTTCGGCCACGCCGCCTTCGTCGGGGTCGGCGCCTATGTCGTCGGTATCCTGTCGTGGCACGTCTTCGACGGCTCGCCGATGATGACATGGCCGTTTCCGGTCGAAGGGACGGAGAATGCCTTCGTCGTCTGGCCTCTGGCGGCATTGATGGGCGGACTGTTCGCCCTGGTGATCGGCGCCATCAGCCTGCGGACGACAGGGATCTCCTTCATCATGATCACGCTGGCCTTTGCGCAGATGCTGTTCTATCTCGCGATCGGCCTGCGCAAATACGGTGGCGAGGACGGCATCGCGCTTTACAACAAGAGCCAGTTGGCGCCAGCGGTCGATCTGTTCGACCGGACGACCTTCTACTACGTCTGCCTTGCGATCCTGGCGGCGTTCCTGGTGCTCTGCCGGCGGCTGGTGCGCAGCCGGTTCGGCATGGCGGTGCGGGGGTCGAGGATCAACGAACGGCGCATGAAGGCGCTGGGTTTCTCGCCCTACCGGTACAAGCTGACTGCCTTCGTGATCTCGGGCGCCGGCGCCGGTCTGTCCGGCGCGCTGCTGGCGAATGCCGCCGAATTCGTCGGTCCCGCCTATATGTCATGGCAGCGGTCGGGCGAGCTGATCGTGATGGTCGTGCTGGGCGGCATGGGGACGCTGTTCGGCCCCGTCGCGGGCGCTGCCGCCTTCGTCCTGCTGGAGGAATGGCTTTCCGACCTGACCGAGCATTGGCAGGTCATCCTCGGGCCGGTCCTGCTGTTCGTCGTGGTGTTCGCCCGGCGTGGGATCTGGGGCTGGATCGCGGGACCGGCGCGGGAGGATCGGTAACCGATGCTGGAGACCCGTGACCTTTACAAGCATTTCGGCGGGCTGGTGGCGACCGACAGGGTGTCCCTGTCGATCCGGCAGGGCGAGCTTCATGCGGTGATCGGCCCCAACGGTGCTGGCAAGACGACGCTTATCGCTCAACTTGCAGGAGAGTTGCGGCCGGATGGCGGCGCCATCCTGTTCGACGGGCGGGACGTCACCCGGATGCCGGTCCAGCGCCGCGCCGCCGCCGGACTGGCCCGCTCGTTCCAGATTACCAGCGTATTTCCATCCTTCAGCGCCCTGGCGAACGTGGCCCTGGCGGTCCAGGCCCATGCCGGGCACAGCTTCAGGTTCTGGAAGCCGGCGGCGCGAGATGGCGCGCTGACCGGGCCGGCTCGGGAGGCGCTGGAACTGGTTGGGCTGGGGCCGCGCGCCGACGTTCCCGCCGAATTGCTGTCGCATGGCGAGCAGCGTCAATTGGAGATCGCCATGGCGCTGGCGACCCGGCCACGCATGCTGCTGCTGGACGAGCCGATGGCCGGCATGGGTCCCGCTGAAGGTGCGTCGATGGTGGACCTGCTGGGGAAGCTTAAGCGGCGCTACACAATCCTGCTGATCGAGCACGACATGGACGCGGTCTTCGCGCTGGCCGACTGGATCACCGTTCTGGTCCACGGCGCCGTCATCGCCACCGGCTCCCCGGACGAGATCCGCTCCGACCGGGAAGTCCGCCGGGCTTATCTGGGCGAGGAGACCGCCTGAGCCATGCTCCAGCTGGACGACGTCCAAACCTTCTATGGCGCCAGTCAGGTGCTGTTCGACCTGTCGATGGTCGTCGGCGCCGGCGAGGTCGTGACCCTGCTCGGGCGGAATGGCATGGGGAAGACCACCACGGTCCGGTCGATCATGGGACTGACGCCGCCCCGTTCCGGCACCATCAGGTTCGACGGGGCCGAGATTTCGGGCCTGCCTTCGTTCCGGGTGGCGCAGGCGGGCCTTGGGCTGGTGCCGGAGGGGCGGCAGATATTCGCCAACCTGACGGTGCGCGAGAACCTGATCGCTACGGCCCGTCCGGGACCGTGGGATCTGGCGGCGGTCCACGCCATGTTCCCCCGGCTGAGGGAGCGTGGCGGGAATATGGGCAACCAGCTTTCCGGCGGGGAGCAGCAAATGCTGGCGATCGGCAGGGCGTTGATGACCAACCCGCGCCTGATCATCCTGGATGAGGCCACCGAAGGGCTGGCACCCCTGATTCGCCAGGAGATCTGGCACTGCCTCGCCCGGCTCAAGGCCGAAGGGCAGTCGATCCTGCTGATCGACAAGAACATCGAACCGATGCTGCGCCTGGGAGACCGGCACTACCTGATCGAGAAGGGCCGGGTGGTCTGGTCCGGCACCTCGCCGGAACTGGCGGCACTGCCGGAGCTTCGGCACAGGTATCTTGGTGTCTGAGCGCGAGCCGGCGGTCAGCTCCGGACCCGCTTCAGGGACCGGCGCTGCTGGTCCGCCATCGCCGTTTCTTGAAAGGCTTGCAGCCTCGCCACGAAGATCTTGGCCGCGCGCGAGATGTGCTGACGCGCCAGCGTCTCCGCCTTGTCGGCTTCGCCCGCGATGACAGCTTCCAGGATGGCCGCGTGCTCGTCCCATATGCTGCCGGGCATCTTTTCGTCGTCGCGCAGAACTTCGCCCATGACCCGCCGCAGATAGTGCCAATAGGGAGCCGTCGTCTCACCGATCAGGAGGTTGCCGGAAAGCTCGTACAGGAAACAGTGGAACGCCATGTCGGCTGCGATCTGCTTGGTTACCGATCCGGTTTCCACCGCCTCCCGGCCTGATGCGATCAGGGCCGGTCCTTCATCGCGCGCCCGCGCGGAACCCTGTTCGGCCGCTTTGCGGCACGACAGCCCCTCCAGCACCTCCCGAAGTTCATAAAGGTTCCGGATGAAGTCCACGTCCAGCGGAGAGACGACGAGGCCGCGCCGGGGAGCATCCCGGACAAGCCCGTGATTGCGCAGCAGCAGCAGCGCCTGTTGCACCGGCTGTCGTGAGACGCCGTAAACCTCCGCCAATTCGTCCTGAATCAACCGCGAGTTGGGCGGCAGCTTTCCTTCCGTGATCTCCGAGAGGATCGCTTCATATACCTGCTCGACGAGACGGGATTGGGTGGTCAGTGCGCGCATTCAGTCCTCGGCCGGATCTAACGGGCGCAGTTTACCGCGCCGCCAGCGATAAACCTATTGCACAAATCCCAAGTTCGAATACTGTATTCACAATTCGAATTCAAAGTCCGTATACAAAAATATAACGAACCGGGAATGGGAGGAATACGAATGAATCGGAACGCGGAATCCGATGACCAGACCTGCGCCGCCTGGATCGGCAGGTTCCTTGCCGAGCGCGGCATCGATCGGATCTTCGGCCTGCAAGGCGGGCACATCCAGCCGATCTGGGACCATGCCGCCCGGCTCGGCATCCGCATCATCGACGTCCGGGACGAGGGTGCGGCGGTCCATATGGCCCACGCCCACGCCGAACTGACGGGAACGCTCGGCGTCGTGATGGTCACGGCGGGACCGGGAGTTACGAACACCGTCACCGCCGTCGCCAACGCATCGCTTGCCCGCGTGCCGCTGCTGCTGCTGGGCGGCTGCCCGCCACGGCCGCAAGTGAACATGGGTCCGCTTCAGGATATCCCGCATGTTGATATCCTGAAGCCCGTGACCCGGACCGCCCGGACGGCAAGGGTCGCCGAGCAGGTCCTGCGAGAACTTGACGAGGCGGTCGCGCGGGCGATGGGAGATCTGGGTGAGCCTGGACCGGTCTACATCGAGATCCCCACCGACGTGCTGCGCGTGCCGATCCCGCCGGCTCTGGTGCTCGATGAGTGGCTTAAACCCAAAGCCCACCGCGAACTGCCGCCTGACCCTTCGGCGGTCAAGGAGGCGGTGGAAGCCCTGTGGTCGGCGAAGCGCCCGCTTGTCATCACGGGACGCGGGGCAAGGGGAGCGGGAGCCGAACTGGTGCGGCTGCTGGATGCCAGCGGCGCCGTTTACCTGGATACCCAGGAGAGCAGGGGGCTGGTGCCGCAGGACCACCCGTCAGTGGTCGGCGCAACGCGCGCCGCCGCGATGTCGCAGGCGGATCTGGTCGTCCTGGTCGGACGCAAGCTGGATTACCAGCTCGGCTATGGATCGCCTGCCGTGTTCCCGAACGCACGTTTCATACGGATCGCGGATAACGCCGGCGAACTTATCGACAACCGGCGAGGACAGCCCGAGCTTCTGGCAAGTCCGCATCTGGCGCTCATTGCGATGGCCGATGCTGCGGGCAACCGCACTCCCGCTGCCGACCGTGCCTGGACCGAGGGGCTTCGCCGCAAGCATGTCGAACGTACTGGGACGGCCGGGCAGTCGCCGGCAACGGGATTGGACGGCAAGATCCACCCCGCCCGCATCTTCGAGGCCATCGCCCAGGCTGCCGACCCTGATTACATCGCCATCGCGGATGGCGGCGACATCCTGAGCTTCGCCCGGATCGGCCTGTCCGCCGGGACCTATATGGATTCCGGATCGTTCGGATGCCTTGGCGTCGGCGTTCCCTTCGCCGTGGCGGCAGCGCTGGCCTTCCCGAACCGGCAGGTGATCTCGGTCAACGGCGACGGGTCGTTCGGGTTCAACGCGATGGAGGTGGATACCGCCGTCAGGCATGGGGCCAAGGCGGTCTTCATAGTTTCCAACAACGCGGCCTGGAACATCGAACGCTACGACCAGGAGGTCAACTACGGCGGCCGGGTCGTCGGAACCACGCTCCGGCACTCCGATTATGCCGCCATGGGGCGTGCGTTAGGGGCTTACGGGGAGCGGGTGGAAAATGCCGACGATTTGCCGGCCGCCCTGCGTCGTGCGCTGGAGAATGCTCCGGCCGTGCTGGACGTCGTCACGTCGCAGACGGTGGCATCGTCGGATGGCAACAAGGGCTTGGGCTTCGTTCCCGATTACCAGCCTCTCACCGCCTGGGACGATGCCGAGAGGAAACGGCGGGAGACGCCCGGAAATCCGGCAGGGGAGCGGACAAGATGAGCGGACCGCTCACCATCGGGCAGATGCTTTCCGCCCAGGCGCGCCTTCAGCCTGACCGGATCGGGGCGCGCGACCTTGAGCGCGCCATGACCTTCAGGGAGTGGAATGCCCGGAGCTGTCGTCTGGCCAATGCGTTGCTGGGTCTGGGGCTGCGGAAGGGCGACCGCGTCGCGGTGCTCGCCTACAACTGTGTCGAATGGGCGGAGATCTACGCTGCCGCCGCCAAGTCCGGCTTGGTTGCCGTGCCGATCAATTTCAGGTTGGTAGGTCCGGAAATACGCTACATCGTGGAGGATGCTGGCGCGTCTGCCCTGATCGTTCAGGATGCTCTTGTCCACGAAATCGAAACGATCAGGGAGGAACTGGAAGTCCCATTCAAGAACTACATCCACTTAGGTCGGGGCATCTGTCCGGTCGGCTTTCGGGCCTACGAAGACTTGATCGCCGCAGCAAGTGATCGGGAGCCGACCGATCAGGCAAGACCTGAAGACCCCTGGACGCTTATGTATACGTCCGGCACGACCGGAAATCCCAAGGGAGCGATCCGGGGCCACCGGGGCATGTCGATGCTGGCGCTCATGACGGAAGTGGAGATGAGCCTCCAGCGGCGCGACGACGCCTTGCTGGTCATGCCCATGTGTCATGCCAATTCCCTCAATTTCTTCAGCGCGTTTGCCTATATCGGCGCCACCGTCACGATCTTCTCGCGCAGGAGCTTCGATCCGGTTTTATGCCTTCGCACATTCGGCGAGACGGGGGCGACCTTCACCTCCCTTGTCCCGACGCAGTACGGCATGCTGCTGGATGTTCCCGCCGCCGAGAGGGAGCGCTGCCGCTTCGACCGGGTCGAGAAGCTGATGATCTCCTCGGCTCCGGCACGTGCGGAAACCAAACGCGCCGTCATGGAGATGTTCCCGAATTCCGGTCTGTTCGAGCTTTACGGTTCCACCGAGGCCGGCTGGGTGACGATGCTGCATCCGAACGAGCAGTTCGACAAGCTTGGCTCCGTCGGCCGCGAAGTTGTCGGTTCCGCCCCGATCCTTTTGCTCGACGACGATGGCCGGGAAGTACCGGACGGACAGCCGGGCGAACTCTTCTCCTCCAGCCCCTACAGCTTCGACGGATACTGGCGGCAGCCGGAGAAGACACGCGAAGCCTTTCGTGGGAACTACTGCACCGTCGGGGATGTGGCTCTCCGCGATAGCGACGGTTACATCCGCCTGATAGATCGCAAGAAGAACGTTATCATCACCGGCGGCGAGAACGTCTATCCCACCGAGATCGAAGCCGTTCTGGCCGGTCATCCAGATGTCCAGGATGTGGCGGTGATCGGCCTGCCTGATGACAAATGGGGCGAGCGCGTACATGCCGTCGTCGTGTCCAAGGCGGGTAAGGCGATAGGACCGGATGCTCTGATGGATTGGTGCAAGCCGCTGCTCGCCGGTTATAAACGTCCCCGCTCGGTTACGCTGGCGGCGCCCGACGATCTGCCGCGCACGGCGACCGGCAAGGTGCAGCATCGCCTGCTAAGGCAACGAATGATCGACAAGGGAGACACTGGTTGACCCTCGGCATTTCCGTTTAGGGAAGGAGGCTTTGCCGTGCCGTCGATTTACCGCTGTCTCCGTTCAGCCTGCCAGATTCAGCGCTTTGCGCGCCATGCCGAGCGCTCCTTCCTTGCTCCGAGCGGCGCCGCAGAAACGGGCGGCATGGACGAATACGGCGTCTGGAACGCCGGTGGCCTTCTGGATTTCGGCGTCCCGGAGGCCCGCCCATTCCTTGGGTAGAGGGACGCGCTGGTCGAAGCCGCCGGGAATTTCGGGCATTGCGGCGATCATCCAGTCGCCGTCCCTTTCATAGATCGCATAGACGACCGGCAGGTCGTGCTCATGCACGATACTCTGCCAAGGCATGCTCCTGGGGAGTTCGAGTATCCGAGGGTCGGAACTGGCCGCATGGGCTTGCAGCACGAGGGTGCCCGAGAGGATATGGGAAAGCTCCCGCTTCGCTACGCGCCGCAGAGTGTCCGCCGCGAAATCGGCGGCCCTCCTGAACGATGCGTCGGCCCCGATTTCCTCGGTCCAGTTCGGGTTGAAGGTGTCGATCTGGTCCGCATAGGACAAGGGTATCGGCCTTTCTTCGCCGGTATCGACTCGGTCGATCTGCCGGATAAAGATATGGTCGATCCTCGACCAGAGTTCCTCGATATTGGCGTCCACGTCATCGGGCCTCAGGCCGTCGGCATCCGGCCGGCCTGCCATCTTCCTCAGGGCTGTGCGGCCGAAGTCTCGCCAAATCAGGCCGGCCGAGCTGTAGAGGTGCCCATCGCAACGTTTCGGTGCGTGTTCTGCCGGCATGTGGTGGTCGTAGCGGCCCTTCTCGGGATCGTACACGCCGCCGACATCGAACACGATCGAGGCTTGCTCGATGAGTGCCGGAGAGCGGCTGCGCACGAACGAGGTGTCGATACCGTCGTCGGCTTCGCGCAGGATCGCAAACGCGGTCACCTCGTCCGAGTGGAAGTATCCCGAGTGCGTGAGAGCGCGAATGGCCGCCATGGGTCTGCCTGAATTTTTAGCCGAGTCCGTTATTTACTTTCGTGCTCGTCTTCGCCTGCCTCTGTCAAGATCAAGCGAATTCCGGCAGGACCCGTTCACCGAAGGCATCGATGAAGGCTTCCTGATTGCCGCCGACATTATGCAGATCGATGGCGGCGAACCCGATATCCGCGTATTCGGCGATCCAAGCGGCCTGCTGGCCCAGATCGGCTGATACGTGGACCGACTTCCGGACATCCTCGGGCCGGATGAAACGGGAGGCCTGCTCGAAATCTTCCGGCATTCTCAGATCCCAGCAGATGTTGCCGCCCAGGATGTTGAAGCGCCATTGTTCATGAGCCTGGGCAAGCGCTTCCTGCTCGTCCCGTGCCCAGCAGAGGTCCATTTTGAAGTAGACAGGCTTGTTCTCGCCGCCACCACGGCGGAAGGCCTCGACGACTTTGCGGACGGAAGCCGGTCCATAGCCTACGGTCAGCAAACCGTCCGCCCATCCGCCAAGCCATTCGGCAGTGGCTTCGCTGACGGCGGCGCCTACAAGGCGGGTCTCCCGTTCGGGGCGTGAATAGATCTTCGCCTGCGATACTGCAATCCGTTCCCGGTGCGTCACCTCTTCTCCGCGCAGCAGGGCTTGCATTATCTCGGCACCTTCGCGCAGTCTGGCATTGCGCTCCGGCTTCTCCGGCCATTCCTCGCCGGTGATGTGCTCGTTCACCAGTTCGCCGCTCCCTACCGCGATCCAGGGCAGGCGGTCGGGAAACATCTCCCCCAGGGTGGCGACGGCTTGGGCAAGGACGGCGGGATGATAGCGCCAGCCACCCGGCACGGTGATCAGCCCGAACGGAAAGCTGGTCGCCTGCATGGCGGCGCCCAGCCACGACCATACGAAACCGGAGTGCCCCTGCGACGGAGCCCAGGGATGATAGTGATCCGAGGAGAAGACGCCTCCGAAACCGGCGCTTTCCGCTTGGCGAGCCAGGCCCAGCAGTCTGCTTGGTGAAAATTGCTCATGCGAGGCGTGGTAAGTCAGCAGGGGCATGGGGACATCTTCTCGCTGGTCGTTCATCGGGTCAGGTGTTCGCTTCCCAGGGCAAACAAACTCGACGCACCAACGTCACCATACCGATGTCGATCCGCCGCTCACCTCGGCACGATCATCCCCAACTATCCACGGCACCCTGACGACGGCCGCGAACTCGCGGCGGCGTTGACGAGGCTGCCGTCCTGGAAGTCCACTCGGGCACCGGCGCCGGCTTGCCGAACAGCCATCCTTGAGCAAGCGTGACGCCGGCATTGCGCAGGAAATCGCCTTGGTCCGTCGTTTCGACCATCTCGCCGACCGTTTCGACACCAAGATCGCCGCAGAGACGGACAAGGCCCCGCAACAGTATGTCGTCCCGTCGCGATGCGCCGATACGCTTGATATACGAACCGTCGATCTTGACCCCATTGACGGTCAGAGCTTGCAGATATTCGATCGAAGCGGCTCCAGCCCCGAAATCGTCGAGATAGACGGCGAAACCCCGCTGCCTTATTTCCTGGATAACCTTCTCGGCCCTCACCAGATCCTGCAATCGGGCGCTTTCCGTGATTTCCAGCGAAAGTTTGCCGGCGAGGTCCCTGTTCTCATCCAGCAGCGCCAGCAGCAACCGGATGAACAGGGCGTTGTCCAGAGAGCGACCGGACAGATTGACCGCGAGACGCAAAGGCTGGAAAGCGCCATCGCACGATGCCGATCTCATCGTCGAAACCGCGCGGGTGCATACCGCGAAATCGAATTTCTCGATGACGCCTATTTCTTCGGCAAACTGGACTTTCTCAAACGGACTGGAACCGTCGGCGAAGCGGGCAAGGACTTCGAAGTGATGCAGCGAGCCGTTCGCCAGTTCGACGATCGGCTGGAAAGACAGGTCGAACTTCTCTTCACGGACCACGGCGGCGAAGTCGCTCATCCGTTGCAGGGCGCTGCTGACCATTTGCTCGAAGGTCTGGCTGACCGATCCCGGCAGTTTGGCTTTAGATCCCTGTGCGGCGAAACGGTTGACCGCGAACCGCACGGCTTGCAGCACCTCGTCCTGGTCCAGTGTTCCGGCGCCAAGATCGACGTGATGGGCGCTGATTCCGAGATCGATGCCGATCCGCGCGCCTTCCTCGGTGATGTCGGCCAAGCCCTTCCGCAGGCTGCGGCCGTCGCCGTCATGGGCGATGCCGAACCGGGTCTCGCTGAGTCGCGCCGCGGCGTTCCGGCCGGTCGAGGAACTTTGCAGGAGCACACTGATCCGCTGCACCAGAGTCTGGCACATGGCCGGGTTGCTCCGTGCTAGTCCGACCAATCCCGGAGCGTCGAGGAACGTCAGGCCGCCGCCGGCTTCGCTTGCCGCCTGAGTCGCCTTGACGAAATCGTCCAGGTTGGTTGTGAGCGGCCTTTCTTCCTCCCCTTCACCTGGCAGGGTAGTCAGAACGCAGGACAACCACTCGTCCTGTCCGGCAATCCGGCACGCGCTGAGGGCGGCGTGACGTTCCGGGCTTCCCTTCGGTGTCGCCATGCGTACCGTCAAAGGTCCGCACCGGCCCTGCGGCCCCAAACCGGCCATCATCGCCTGAACCGGCTTGTGGTCGGCCGCATCGAAGAGTTCGAGCCAATTCTTTCCAACCAGTGTGTCTTCCCGCCGGTTGGTCAGGCTCTGTGCTGCACCCATGGCAAAACTGATCTCACCAGAGGTCCCGACTTCGATCAGAAGATCAGCCGCAGCAAAGGCGAAAGAGACGAATCTCTTTAGATGTCTACTCATCGATCGTTCTCGGTGCCTTGGGCTACGCACTTCACTGCAACGATCTTGCCTGTAGATGTTAAAGAATGTCTCATAAAAGTTCTTACATATTTAGTCCTAGGCTGCTTCGCAGGGGAAGCTTGCCTTGCGATGTCTTTGTTCCGGACAACAGTTCGGCTGACGAAGCGTCGATCGGGCAAGATTTGAATCTTCCCATGATCCGCCGAGCTTGCTCCATCCACTCTGCAAGGACGTCAAGCGGGGAAGGGTTGTTTCATTCAAGATAGATCGACCTGTCTATGGTCATTGTCGTTCGGACATCGGGTGTTCAGCGGAGCCGGACCGGCGCCGGTGACGGAAGACAACAGCGAATGACCCTTTCCCCAAAATTTCGCAGGAGTACCGAAATGCCACGGCGCATCGATGGGGAGCTATTGCGTTGACCCAAAGTACCGAGGAGTTGACCTCTCACGTAGAACCCGCTTCGTCGTCCGGCAGCTTCGCGCCTCTCCGTCAGACTGTCTTTGCCGTTCTTTGGGCGGCGACGGTGCTAGGCAATACCGGCAGCTTCATGCGCGACGTCGCCAGTTCCTGGCTCATCACCGACCTGTCGAGTTCTCCGGCGGCCGTCTCGATGATCCAGGCCGCCGGTACATTGCCGATCTTCCTGCTGGCGATCCCGGCCGGCGTGCTGTCGGACATCCTCGACCGGCGAAAGTTCCTGATCGTCATCCAGATCATGCTGGCATCGGTCAGCGGCACGCTGATGCTGCTGTCGTATTCCGGTCAGTTGACGGTCAGTTCCCTGATCGCGCTGACCTTCGTCGGCGGCATCGGTGCTGCTTTGATGGGGCCGACCTGGCAATCGATCGTTCCCGAACTCGTGCCCAAGCGCGATTTGAAGAACGCGGTCGCCCTGAACTCGCTGGGCATCAACATCGCGCGGTCGATCGGACCGGCGGCCGGCGGTCTGATCCTCGCCTCGTTCGGGGCCGCCGTCACCTATGGCGCCGATGTGCTGAGCTATGTTTTCGTCATCGCGGCGCTGGTCTGGTGGCGCCTGGCTCCCAATGCCGAGGACGCCCTGTCGGAACATTTCTTCGGAGCGTTCCGGGCCGGCCTGCGCTTTGCGCGCGCCAGCCGCGAACTCCATGTCGTACTCTTTCGTTCCGCCGTCTTCTTCGCTCTGGCCAGCGCCGTCTGGGCGCTGCTGCCGCTCGTCGCCCGGAACCTCCTGGAAGGCGACGCCGGGTTCTACGGCATCCTGCTGGGTGCCGTAGGTGCCGGCGCCATCCTGGGAGCGCTGGGGTTGCCGCGCCTGCGGCAGCGGCTCGACGCGGACGGCCTGCTGCTGCTGTCCGCTATCGTCACTGCTTTGGTGATGGCGGTGCTGGCGCTGTCGCCGCCGAAGTGGCTGGCGGTCGCCATCCTGCTTTTGCTCGGCGCCGCGTGGATCGTGGCCCTGACGACCTTGAACGGAACCGCCCAGGCAATCCTGCCGAACTGGGTTCGCGGTCGTGCGCTGGCGGTCTATCTGACCGTGTTCAACGGTGCGATGGCGGCGGGGAGCCTCGCATGGGGCTTGGTGGCGCAGGAAGTGGGTATTCCCACGACGCTCCTGGCCGGTGCGGCGGCGCTCGTGGTCGTCGGCTTCCTCCTGCACCGGGTCAAGCTGCCGACGGGCGAAACGGATCTAGTGCCGTCGAACCACTGGCCGGAACCGCTCACCGCCAGCCCCATCGAGCATGACCGGGGGCCGGTGCTGATCCTGATCGAGTATAAGGTGCGGTCCGAGGATCGGACCGCGTTCCTGCACGCCCTTGATACGCTATCCGAGGAACGCCGCCGCGATGGCGCCTATGGCTGGGGCGTTACCGAGGATTCCGCCGATCCGGAGAAGATGCTGGAATGGTTCATGGTGGAGTCCTGGGCGGAGCATCTCCGGCAGCACAAGCGCGTCTCCAACGCCGATGCCGACCTTCAGCAGGAGGTCATCCGGTTCCATGTCGGCCCGGACAGGCCGCTGGTCCGGCATTTCCTGACCGTGGAGAAGCGTCGGCGTCATGCCGGGAAGAAAGCCGGGCATTGATCGGCTTTTTTCCCGGCATCGTCTTCGGCGATAGCGTCAGGCCCTGACGAGCAGCGCCAGGGGGAAGCCGCCCAGCAGCTTGTCGGCCGTCAAAACAGCGCCTTCCTCCCGGATTTCGGCGTCGATCACGGCTCCGGTCAACAGGTTTTTCCAGCGGCCGGAGCCTTCCCCGGTGACCGACGCCGGCAGCGTCACCACCGTATCGCTCCAGCCGAGCCGATTGCCTGACTCGTCTTCAAGGCGTGCGACCAGACGCGGCACCGCGACGATGACGCCGTCACCTTCATGGATGCGCGCGAAGGCGCAGATCTGCTCCGACTTTTCCCCTTGGGCAGTCAGTGCCTCATAGCCGCCGAAGGCGAAAAGCTCGGGCTTTTCTTCCCGCAGCTTCAGGGCCTTCAGCGTCACCGCCAGCTTGATAACGCCATCTTGCCAGTGATCCATGAATCCTGGCAGGCTGGCCGGGTCGGCTTCAAGCTCGCCTTCGACCTGCTCCAGCGCGCGCTGATGCGTTTCGTAATCGACGGGCAGGCGGTTGTCGGGATCGACCAGACTGAGGTTCCACATCTCGGAACCCTGGTAGATGTCCGGTACGCCGGGGACGGTCAGCTTCAGCAATGCCTGGGCGAGGCCGTTGAGCGCTCCCAGCTTCGCCACCTTCGCCTGGAAGGGGACGAAGGCTTCCAGGAACGGATTGCGGCGCGTCACGTCCAGGCATTCGTGCAGGAAGGCGATGACCGCGTCCTCGTATTCCGTGTTGGGCGCAGCCCAGGTCGAATGGACCTTGGCCTCACGGATCGACTTGATCATTGCGCCTTCGACACGTTCGATATAGCCCTTCAGCAGCGATGCATCCGGTTGCGTAACGTTCGTCAGTTCGGCAGGCCAAGACCCGATCAGGAGCTGGTAGAGCAAGTATTCGTCGTTCTTGTCGGGCGGTGCCGTGCCGGCCATGTCACCGCGCCGGGCGCGGACCATCCGGCTCCAGGTCTTGATCTGGCGTTCCCATTCGTCCGGCATTTCGGACAGGACGTTCAGGCGCGCGCGTGTGTCCTCGCCCCGCTTGGTGTCGTGGGTGGAGGTGCCGAGCATGGCATGGGGCCAGCGCCGCGCCCGCTCCAGGTTGGCGTAGTGGAACGCGCTGATGGTTACGCCGAACATGTCGGGATGGCCGCCGACCTCGTTCAGCGAGACCAGCCGGTTGTAGCGGTAGAAGGCGGTGTCCTCCAGCCCCTTGGCCATCACCGGCCCGCTGTACTGCTGGACGCGCATCGCCAGCCGGATCACGGCGAAACGGCTGTAGCCGCTGCGCGGTTCGGCCACCAGATCGCCGGTCAGCAAGGCTTGCAGGAAGTCGAACACGCTGGGGTCCGCCGCATCGACCGCGCGCCGCGCCTGAGTAATCGCCCAGTCGATGTAGCGCCGGTCGCTGTCCGCCGGCGTCGAGCCGTCGATATAGGTCCGGTAGACCGGGAAGCGGGCGACGATCTCCTTCAGGGCTGAATGAAGGATGTTGTTGGTGAAATCGGCCGTCCGCCAGTTGGAGCGGGCGACGCGGGCGGCGTCGCGGGCGAGCACGTTCAGCTCGCTCGCCATCTCGTGCTCCATGATCCTGATCTTGCACTCGTGGACGATGTCCTCGAACGGCTGGGTCAGGCCGGTGAAGTCGGAATAGATGCGGCTGAAGGCTTCCTCGTTGGCGGAATCCACGAACAGCCCGCTGACGAGGTTGGTAAACTCGTAGCCGGTGGTTCCTTCGATCGGCCAGTCCTCGCGCAGGCGCTCGTGGTGCGCCAGGATCTTTTCGACGACAAGATAGAACGGCTTCGGCGCTTTCTCGCGCAGGCGGATGCAGTAGCCCTTGGGATCGACCAGCCCGTCGATGTGGTCGATCCGGATGCCGTCCAGCGTGCCGTCGGCGACGAGGTCGAGAACGAGGCGGTGCGCCAGATCGAACAGTTCCGGCTGCTCCATCCGCAGTCCGGCCAGCTCGTTGATGTTGAAGAAGCGGCGGTAGTTGATATCGTCGGCGGCCACCTTGAAGTAGGCGGCCCGCCAGTTCTGCTGCTGGATCAGGTCGTGCAGCGGGCGGAAGCTCTCCGGCTTGCCCGGCGTGCCGGTGAATTTCGCGATGCCGGCCTCGATCGCGGCTGCGACGTCGGGCTTTTCGGCGACGAGGCTTGCCAGCTCGGCCTTCAGCTCCTGGGCGCGGTGCTCGACATGGGGGCGGAAGGTGGGCAGTGCTCCGAAGGCGTCGCCCAGCTTCTCCAGGTCGGCCTGCTCGTGACCCAGGATCTCCGCATAGTTCAGCGGGCAGATCGGCAGTTTGTGGCTGTCATAGGCCCAGACCGCGAAGCTGCCTTCCTCCGCGTCGAACTTCAGGACCAGATTGCCGTCTTCCAGCACCTTGCCGTACTGGTCGCCCAGGAACGGGATCAGCAGCTTGCCCTGGAGGAAGCGGCGGTCGGGGTCCCACTCGATATCCATGTAGCCGGCATAGGCGGAGTCCTGGCCCCATTCCAGGATGTTCAGCCACCATGCATTGTCCGAACCGCCGACGCCCATGTGGTTCGGCACGAAATCGACGATCTGCCCAAGTCCGGCCTCCTTCAGGCTGGCGACCAGCCGGCGGAAACCTTCCTCGCCGCCCAACTCGGGATTGATGGCGTTGTGATCGACGATGTCGTAGCCGTGCGTGCTGCCCGGCCGGGCTTTCATGTAGGGCGAAGCGTAGAGATGGCTGATGCCGAGCCGGGCCATGTACTTGGTCAGGTCGGCGGCGGCATCGAACTGGAAGTCCTTGTTAAACTGAAGGCGGTATGTCGCGCGCGGAACGGGAATACCTTCGGCGGTTCTCAGGCCAG
>DASQKT010000201.1:0-3729 GCA_035630415.1 Skermanella sp. | reverse complement strand
AAGACGCTCGCCTGCTGCGCCGTCCTGCTCCTGGTCTCGCTGGCGGGAGCCGTCCTGCTGATCAACCACCTTTTCGTCACCGTCGGCTCTCTCATGCAGAAGAAGCCGACAACCCGTGGCAGATACGGCTGAATCGAACCTGCATCGAACTTGGGCGGCGGAAGACTTAGGCGGCGAAAGGCTTGGCCAGCGGGTCGGCCGCCCTGGCGTTCAGCCGAAGCGGCCAGTGATATATTCCTCGGTACGCTTCTGCTTCGGCGTGGTGAACAGGTCTTCGGTCACGCCGTGCTCGATCAATTCGCCCATATACATGAACGCGGTGAAATCCGAAGCGCGGGCTGCCTGCTGCATGTTGTGAGTGACGATACAGATGCAGTACTCGTTCTTCAGCTCGTCGATCAGTTCCTCGATCTTCGAGGTCGAGATCGGGTCGAGGGCCGAGGCCGGTTCGTCCATCAGAAGCACCGACGGGTTGACGGCGATGGCGCGAGCGATGCACAGGCGCTGCTGCTGACCGCCCGACAGGCTGAGGCCGCTCTGGTTGAGCTTGTCCTTGACCTCATTCCACAATGCTGCCCGTCGCAACGCCTGCTCGACGCGGGCGTCCATCTCATCCCGTTGAAGCCGCTCGTACAGGCGGATGCCGAACGCGATGTTGTCGTAGATGGTCAGCGGGAACGGCGTCGGCTTCTGGAAGACCATGCCGACCTTGGCCCGCAACAGGTTGAGGTCGATCCCAGGCTCCAGGATGTTGGTCCCGTCCAGCAGGACTTCACCGGTGGCGCGCTGCTTCGGGTAGAGGTCGTAGATCCTGTTCAGGATTCGCAGCAGAGTGGACTTGCCGCACCCGCTGGGACCGATGAAAGCGGTGACCTTGCGGTCGTACAGCGGTACCGAGATGCTCTTGAGCGCTTCGAACTGGCCATAGAAGAAGCTGACGTTCCGGACCGAAATCTTCTCGACCAGATCGTCACCCTGGGCGGCGGCGGACATCGGACCGGTCGTCACGTAGGAGCGGACATTCTTCTGCATTGTCGTCAGCGTCCTTTGGAGCCGAGTCCCGCCAGCAGGCGGGCGGTGATGTTGATGATGAGGATCGTGACGGTGATCAGCAGGGCTCCGGCCCAGGCCAGATCCTGCCAGTCCTGGTAGGGGCTGAGCGCGAAGCGGAAGATGACGACCGGCAGGTTCGCCATCGGCGCGTTCATGTCGGTGCTCCAGAACTGGTTGCTGAGCGAGGTGAACAGCAGCGGCGCGGTCTCCCCGCTGATGCGGGCGACAGCCAGCAGGACGCCGGTGATCATGCCGCTGCGGGCGGCGCGGTAGGCGATCAGCACGATCACCTTCCACCGGGGCGCGCCCAGGGCGGCGGCCGCTTCGCGCAGGCTGGCCGGCACGAGGTTCAGCATGTCCTCCGTGGTCCGAACCACCACCGGGATAACGATGACCGACAGGGCCATGGCACCGGCCCAGGCCGAGAAGTGGCCCATCGGCACGACCATCACGCCGTAGATGAACAGGCCGATGATGATCGACGGAGCGCTCAGCAGGATGTCGTTGATGAAGCGGATCGTCTGCCCCAGCGCGTTGCCGCGCGAGTACTCCGCCAGATACGTCCCCGCCATGATGCCGATGGGCGTGCCGATCAGCGTCGCCAGCAGGGTCATGATGAAGCTGCCGTAGATCGCGTTCAGCAAGCCGCCGGCGATGCCGGGCGGCGGCGTGCTGAGGGTGAAGATGTCGGCGCCAAGCGCCGTCAGGCCGTTGTAGAACAGCGTCCACAGGATGGCGACGAGCCAGAACAGGCCGAAGGCGGCCGCCGCCATGGAGAATCCCAGGGCGATCCGACTGGTGAGGCGGCGGCGTGCGTAGAGGTTCATGATGGTCAGCCCCCTGCCCGCTTCTGCATCCGCATCAGCATGATCTTGGCGATCGCCAGGACGGCGAAGGTGATGAAGAACAGGATCAGGCCCAGCGCTATCAGCGACGATATGTAAAGCTCGCCCACCGCCTCGTTGAACTCGTTGGCGATCGCGGCCGAGATCGTCGTTCCCGGCGCCATCAGCGTCTTGCCGATCCTGTGGGCGTTGCCGATGACGAACGTTACGGCCATGGTCTCGCCCAGTGCCCGGCCGAGGCCGAGCATGATGCCGCCGATGACGCCGACGCGGGTATAGGGCAGCACGACCTTCCAGACGACTTCCCAGGTCGTGGCGCCCAGCCCATAGGCGGATTCCTTGACCATCGGCGGCACCGTCTCGAACACGTCGCGCATGATCGCGGTGATGAAGGGCAGCACCATGATCCCGAGGATCAGGCCGGCGGTGAAGATGCCGATGCCGTAGGGCGGTCCGGCGAAGATGTGGCCGATCAGGGGCAATTGGCCGACGGTGTCGATCAGAAAGGGCTGGAGCGTCTGCTGAAAGACCGGTGCGAAGACGAACAGGCCCCAGATGCCGTAGATGATGCTGGGGATGCCGGCGAGCAGTTCGATGCCGGTGCTGACTGGCCCCTTGAGCCAAGGGGGAGCCAGCTCCGTCAGGAACACGGCGATGCCGAAACTGATCGGGATGCCGACCGCCATCGCGATCAGCGCGGTCATGACGGTTCCGTAGATCGGAGCCAGCGCGCCGAACTTCTCGGTGACCGGGTTCCAGACCTGCATATAGGCGAAGCTGAAGCCGAACGTGCTGAGCGCCGGGAGCGCTCCCATCACCAGCGAGACGAAGACGCCGCCGAGGATCACCAGCACCAGGAACGCGAAGAAGGCGGTCGCCGATTGAAACGCCCGGTCCATGACGATCTGGCGTTTAGCCTGGGAGCCGCCAGATGCGCGGCTCCGGGCTTGAAGAGCGGTATCGGTCATACTTACTCGGTTCCCGGCGATCTGTTCCCGACCATAGGTTCCCAGCGCGGGACTATTGGCTGCTTCCGCTCCACAGGGCCTCGCCGTCGACCTTGGCGAAATCCTTGGACCATGTCTGCTCAACCAGTTCCACGACGTTCGGCGGCATCGGCACGTAATCGAGCTGTTCCGCCATGGGAGCACCGTTCTTATAGGCCCAGTCGAAGAATTTCAAAGCCGAAGCAGCGGCGGCGGGGTCGCGCGGCTCACGATGCATCAGGATGAAGCTGGCGCCGGTGATCGGCCAGCTCCCGGCACCTGCCTGATTGGTCAGGATGATGTAGTAGCCGGGAGCATTGCCCCAGTCGGCCGCGGCGGCCGCGGCCTGGAACGCCTCGGTTTCCGGCTCGACCCACTGCCCATCGGCGTTCTTCAGGATCACGTGGGGCATCTTGTTCTGCTTGGCGTAGGCGGATTCGACGTAGCCGATGGCGCCGCGCGTGCGCGTGGTCATGGCCGCAACGCCTTCGTTGCCACGGGCACCAAGACCAGCCGGCCACTGGACCGACGTATTGCTGCCGACCTGATCGAGGAAGCTCTGGCTGACCTTGCTCAGATAGTTCGTGAACAGGAAATTCGTGCCCGAACCGTCCGACCGGTAGATCGGCGCGATCGCCAGGCTGGGAAGCGGCAGATCCGGGTTCAGCGCCTTGATCGCCGGGTCGTCCCAGTTCTCGATCTCGCCCAGGTAGATGCGGGCCAGCGTCGGACCGTCCAGGTGCAACTGACCGGGCTTGATGCCGGCGACGTTCACGACCGGAACCACGCCGCCCATGATCAGCGGGAACTGGACCAGACCGGCCTTGGCGAGGTCGTCCGGCTTG
>DASQKT010000200.1:0-4394 GCA_035630415.1 Skermanella sp. | reverse complement strand
AGGTTGGACAGCGGCTCGTCGAACAGGAAGACTTCCGGCTCGTGGACGATGGCGCGGCCGATGGCGACGCGCTGGCGCTGGCCGCCGGACAGCGCCTTGGGCTTCCGCTGGAGCAGCGGTTCGAGCTGGAGGATGCGGGCGGCGTTCTGGACTTGGCGGTCGATCTCCGCCTTGGGCTTCTTGGCCATCTTCAGGCCGAAGGCGATGTTGTCGTAGACCGTCATGTGCGGGTAGAGCGCGTAGGACTGGAACACCATCGCAACGCCGCGATCCGCCGGCTCCAGATATGTGACATCCCGGCCGCCGATGCTGATGCTGCCCTGGGTGATGTCCTCCAGCCCGGCGATCGACCTGAGCAGGGTCGATTTTCCGCAGCCCGACGGGCCGACGAAGACCACGAACTCGCGGTTCTGGATGTCCAGCTTGATGTCGTGCAGGACCTTGACATCGCCGTATGCCTTCTCGACGCCGTTCAGCCTGACTTCGGTCACAGTCGTCTCCCCTCCCAGGATTCTCGTTCTTGGCCGGCGGTGCCGGCGCGTTCCCTCGGTGCTTAGCTCGGAATATATGTGCCCTGAATATTTGTATGGGCCGAATTACAAATGCTTGACACCCTTAGATACCGCACAATACGATATTTGTAAATTCGCCGATACAAAAGTTCTCTAACGATACGAAAGCCAGGGGGGAGTGCTGAGCATGCGCGCCGCGTATATACACGGGGTCCGTGACCTGAGGGTCGGCGACAAGGCGACGCCGGAGCCCGCGGCCAACGAAGTTCTGCTGAACGTCAGTGCCGTCGGCGTATGCGGCAGCGACCTGCACTACTACAAGGAAGGCGCCATCGGCTCGGCGGTCATCAGCCAGCCTTTCGTCCCCGGCCATGAATTCGCCGGCCGCGTGATTGAGGACCGGCCCGACCTGGGGCTGCGCGCCGGCCAGCTCGTGGCGGTCGATCCGGCCAAACCCTGCGGTCATTGCGAATGGTGCGAGCGCGGTCACGTCAACCTGTGCCCGAACGTCGTCTTCATGGGGGCGCCGCCGACGACCCACGGCGCCATGACCGAGCAGATCTCGGCGGCGCCCAGCCAGATCTTCCCGGTCCCCGACAACTTCACCGACATCCAGGCCGTCATGCTGGAACCGCTTGGCGTCGCGATCCACGCGATGGACCTTGCCAAGATGAAGCGGGTGATGGAGACGGTCGCCGTGATCGGCGCCGGCCCGATCGGGCTGTGCCTGCTTCAGCTTGCCAAGATGATCTGCCCGGACAAGGTCTACTCGATCGATCCCGTCGGCTATCGCGCCAATCTGGCGAAGAAGCTCGGGGCCGACGACGTGGCCGACAGCCACACGGCTATCGCCGACTGGACCAACGGACGCGGCGTCGATCTGGTGCTGGAGGCGACGAACTCGCCGATGGGCTTCCAGGTTGCGGCGGAGACGGCGCGGATCGGCGGCCGGGTCGTGCTGGTCGGCATTCCCGACGGCGACCAGTACATGCCGCTGTCGGCGTCGCTGCTGCGGCGCAAGGGGCTGGACATCAAGATGTCGCGGCGCATGGGCCATGTCTATGAACGCGCCATCAAGCTGGTCGCTTCGGGCCGGGTGGATGTCGATACCATGGTGACCCATCGCTTCGCCCTGGAGGACGCGGACAACGCCTTCAGCTACCCGGCGGAATTCCACGATGGCGCCGTCAAGACCATCATTCTTCCCGGTCAGGCGTAAGGCCCGAAGACTGCTTGTTCGGCAGTCTCGTGCCAAGCAGTCTCACGGCAAACATTCTCGGGTATGTCCGTAATCAACGTCAATAAGAACATGGAGGGGGACGCAATGAGGAAAAAACTATGGGGCGCCATCGCTTTCGCGGGCGCTCTGATGACGTCGGTCAGCGCCATGGCGTGGACCCTGGAAGAGGCGGCGCAGCCTTACAAGGGCACCAATATCAAGGCGATCTTCCTTGACCGTCCCGGCTATGCGGCGGCGATCAAGCTGCTGCCGGAGTTCGAGAAGAAGACCGGCATCAAGGTCAACTACGAGATCGTCCCCTACGAAAACAGCCGCGAGCGGCAGGTGCTCGACTTTACCGGCGGCGGCGAGATCGACGTCGTCCTGACCGACGTGGTCTGGATCGGCGAGTTCGCCGGCAACGGCTGGCTCGAGCCGGTCAAGACCTTCACGGCCGACGCAAAGCTGGCCGATCCCAAGCTGAACCTGAAGGGCTTCTTCCCGATCCTTCTGGAATCCTTCGGCACCTGGGGCGACGAAGTCTACGGCCTGCCGTTCGACAACTATTCGGGGCTGCTGTACTACAACAAGTGTACGCTTCAGCAGGCCGGCTTCGACAAGCCGCCGGCGACGTGGGACGAGCTGATGAACGTCTACGCACCGAAGCTGACCGACACGGCCAACCGCAAATACGCCTACGCGCTCCAGTCCAGGCGGGGTGAGACCCAGTCCGCCGACAGCTTCATGCGCGTGCTGTGGCCGTTCGGCGGATCGCTGCTGGACGACAAGTTCAAGTCGAACCTGAACTCCGCCCAGTCGCAGGCGGGTTTGAAGTTCCGCCAGGACCTGATGAAGTACATGCCGCCCGGTATCGTCGACTATGACCACGCCGAGGCCGTCAACGCGCTGGCCCAGGGCAACGTGGCGATGATCACGGAATGGTCGGCGTTCTATTCGACGCTGTCCGATCCGTCCAAGTCGAAGATCACCGATTGCCTTGCGGTGGCGACCGAGCCTGCCGGTCCGGCCGGGCTGAAGCCCGCCCTCGGCGGGTTCTCGCTGGGCGTCAACGCTCAGTCGTCGGATGCCAAGAAGGCGGCGTCGTGGCTGTTCATCCAGTGGGTGACGTCGGAAGAAATGGCGAAGCCGTATATCGAAGCCGGCGGCGTCAGCGGACGGACCGAGGTCTACAAGGACGCGGACATCCAGAAGCGCTATCCGTTCGTGGCCCCGATGGTCGCATCCTGGGACGGCGGCGTTCCCGACTTCCGCCCCCGTTTCGCCGAGTGGCCGGAACTGTCCGAGGTCGTGGCCGAGTGGGGCACCCGCATGATGCTGGGCAATGTCAGCATCGAGCAGGGCGCGCAGTCGATCGGCGCCCGGATGGAAGAAATACTGGGTCAGGCCGGCTACTACGACGGCAGCAAGCCGCTGCGGAAGTAAGCGGGAATCTTGTTCCCTCGCCCCCTTGGCGGGGCGAGGGACAACAATCGAAGTTCTGAGGGGGAGCCTCGCCCATGTCCAGCGGCACTCAGCCCGGCACGCCGGCCAAGCCGGCGGTGTTCCCGACGATGTGGAACAACAAGCGCGCGGCTTTTGCCTTCCTGGCGCCGGCCGTCGCGGCCTTGGCGCTGATCGGCATCTTTCCGACGGTCTTCGCGCTGGTCAATTCGTTCCGGCGCTACAACCTTGCCAAACCGCGCGATCCGACGCCGTTCGTCGGCTTGGACAATTACCTGACCGTCCTCTACGACCCGTCGTTCTGGGGGGCGCTGGGGCGGACCTTCATGTTCCTGGTCACCGTCGTCCCGATCCAGATCGCGCTTGGGCTGATCATCGCCCTGCTGCTGCACAAGCCAGGATTATCGGGCTTCAAGCTGCTGGCGCGGCTCAGTCTGGTGATCCCGCTGGCGACGGCGCCCGCCGTGGCCGGCCTGATCGGACGCTTGATCTTCAACCGCGATTTCGGCGTGGCGAACGCCGTGCTGGCCTTCGTCGGCGCAGGGCCGGTCGAGTGGCTGGGCGACACCACCAATGCCTTCATCGCGGTGGCGCTGATGGACATCTGGCAGTGGACGCCGTTCTGCGCGCTGGTCCTGCTGGCGGGCCTCACCATGGTCCCGACCGAGATCGAGGAAGCGGCACGGCTGGAAACCAAGAGCCGGTGGCAGATCGTCCGCTATGTCCAGATGCCGTTCCTGCTGCCCAGCGTCACGGTCATCCTGATCCTGCGCACGGCGGATATCCTGAAAATGTTCGACACCGTCTTCACGATGACGCGCGGCGGTCCGGGCGCCGCGACCGAACTGGTCAGCGTCTATATCCAGCGGGTCGGCTTCCGGGTGTTCGACCAGGGCGTCGCATCGGCACAGGCGATCATGCTGCTGATCCTGACCATCGTCCTCGCCCGTCTCTACGTCAAATACGTCTACCGGGAGGTCTGAGCCATGGCGGTAGCATCAGCCGAAAACACGGCGGTCCGGCAAGCATCGGCTCCGGCAAAGCCGAAGCGTCTGGTCAACGCCTGGCATCTGGTCGGGCTGCTGGCGATCTTCCTGTTCGCGGTCTTCCCGTTCTACTGGATGGTCGCGACCAGCCTGAAGACCCAAGCCGAGGCCTTGGCTTCGCCGCCGATCTGGGTGTTCACGCCCAACCTGGACAAC
>DASQKT010000199.1:0-5269 GCA_035630415.1 Skermanella sp. | reverse complement strand
ACCCTTGCGCGTCTTAGCCAGCGACTCGGCGTTGATCAGGTTGCGGGTGCCGTCGGTCAGCGGGGTATGCAGGGTGATGAAGTCGGCGCGGGCCAAAAGGTCATCCAGCTCGACCTTCTCGACACCGAGATCGACGGCGCGTTCATGGCTGAGAAAGGGATCGTAGGCGACGACCCGCATCTTCAGCCCCAAGGCCCGGTCGGCGACGATCGAGCCGATATTGCCGCAGCCGACGACACCCAGCACCTTGGCCGTCAGTTCGACGCCCATGAAACGGTTCTTTTCCCAACGGCCGGCCTGGGTCGAGGCATTGGCCGCCGGGATCTCGCGGGCGAGCGCGAACATCATGGCGATGGCGTGCTCGGCCGTGGTGATGGAATTGCCGAACGGCGTGTTCATCACGACCACGCCGCGCGAGGTCGCGGCCGGGATGTCCACATTGTCCACCCCGATGCCGGCGCGGCCGACCACCTTGAGCCGGGACGCCACGGCTAGCACGTCCTTCGTCACCTTGGTGGCCGAGCGGATCGCCAGCCCATCGTACTCGCCGATGATCGCTTTCAGGTCTTCCGGCTTGAGGCCGGTCTTGACGTCCACTTCGACGCCCCGCTCGCGGAAGATTTCCACCGCGCGCGGGCTCAGGCTGTCGGAGATCAGGACTTTGGGCATACGGCACGTTCCCCCGTTCAGGAAGCTTTGACGGTCTCCGACTTGACGGTCGCGAAGGCCCACTCGATCCAGGGGATCAGCGCCTCGATGTCGCTGCGCTCCACCGTGGCTCCGCCCCAGATCCGCAGACCCGCCGGTGCGTCCCGGTACGAAGCAGTGTCATAGGCGACACCTTCTTTCTCCAGCAGCGACGCCACCTTCTTCGCGACATCGGCCTGTGTCGCCTGATCGAGCGCCGTGATCTCCGGATCGGTGATCCGCAGACAGATCGAGGTGCAGGACCGGATGGCGGGATCGACGGGGAGGAAGCCGATCCAGGGCGTCCTCTCGACCCAATCCGCCAGAGCCGCCAGGTTGCTTTCCGACCGGGCGATCAGGCCGGACAGCCCGCCGACCGATTGTGCCCAGTGCAGGCCGTCGATCGCATCCTCTACCGCCAGCATCGACGGCGTGTTGATGGTCTCGCCCTTGAAGACGCCTTCGGAGATCTTGCCGTCCTTGGTCAGGCGGAAGATCTTGGGCATCGGCCAGGCAGGCTTGTAGCTTTCCAGCCGCTCGACGGCGCGCGGGCTGAGCACCAGCATGCCGTGCTGCGCTTCGCCCCCCAGCACCTTCTGCCAGGACCACGTCACGACATCCAGCTTGTCCCAGGGCAGGTCCATCGCGAAGGCGGCCGAGGTCGCGTCGCAGATGGTCAGGCCTTCGCGGTCCGCCGGTATCCAGTCGCCATTGGGAACGCGGACGCCCGAGGTCGTGCCGTTCCAGGTGAACACCACGTCATGGCTGAAATCAACCTGGGTGAGGTCGGGCAGCTTGCCGTAATCGGCCTGAATGCTCCGCGTGTCCGACAGCTTCAACTGCTTGACGACATCGGTCACCCAGTCCTTGCCGAAGCTTTCCCACGCCAGCATGTCCACCGGACGCGCGCCCAGCAGCGACCACATCGCCATCTCGACGGCGCCGGTATCGGACGCGGGCACGATGCCGATGCGGTAACCGTCGGGAATGCCGAGGATCGAGCGGCTGAGGTCGAGAACCTCGGCGAGCTTGGCCTTGCCCGGCTTCGAGCGGTGCGAGCGGCCGACGAGGGCGTCGGACAACGCTTCGAGCGACCAACCCGGACGTTTGGCGCAGGGACCGGAGGAGAAATGGGTACTGACTGGCCGCGTATTCGGCTTCATGACGGCTATTCCTTGCAGAATAGTTGCGACCCGGTGGGGGGTCGTGGCCCGGCGCGGATACTACGGAGAGCTTTTCATCAAATCAACGGCGCAATACTGTGCCGCGCATAGGGCATGAATGACTAATTTAATTAGTCATTCATGCCGGAAGCGTCGAGCGTCGATTTGATCAGACGGAGATGGCGGCGGGAGAGCGGCGGGCGACGATGTGGTCGAGCAGGACGCTCAGCACCGCCTCGTCCCGCTGATTGTACGTCGTGTACTGGAGCCGCACGCGGCCACGGTCGTCGCGGGTGCGCGACGGCACGATTTCGACCGCCTCCGCGATGACATGCAGCGTGTCGCCCGGACGGACGGGACGCAGCCAGCGCAGCTCATCGCCGCCGCTGCCGCCCAGGCTGCTGTCATGGATGACGCCGGTATCGCGGAACAGCCGGAAGGTCAGCGCCAGCGTCTGAAAACCACTGGCGATCAGGCCGCCGAAAGGGCCTTTGGAGGCGGCGACGGTATCGACATGGATCGGCTGCGGGTCGTAAACCAGCGCGAAGTCGATGATTTGGGCTTCCGTCAGGGTAATGCCCGACGTCTCGATCCGTTCGCCGATCAGGAAGTCCTCGAAATACTTGGTCTGCATGCGCCGGATCGCTCCCAAAAGGCACGGGCTGCCGTCTCAGCCTCATCATTGCTTAATTACAAATATACGGTGCCTTCGAGGTACAGCACGGCGGTCCCGGAAATCAAGACCCTGTCGCCCGCCAGTTTGAGCTTCAACAGCCCTCCGCGCTTGGAAAGCTGTCGGGCGACAAGCTCCGTCTTGCCCAGCCGCTCCGCCCAGTACGGCGTCAGCGTGCAGTGGGTCGAACCGGTGACGGGGTCTTCCGCGATACCATGGCCGGGCGCGAAGTAGCGGGAGACGAAATCGACCTCGCCACTGCCGGGGGCGGTGACCAGCACGTCACGGTCGAGCTGGCTCAGCGCCGAGAAATCGGGCGAGAGCCCCGCAACCGAAGCCGCGTCGTCGTAGACGACCATGTAGTCCCGCGCGACCAGGATATCGGCAGGAGCGCCGCCGCCCAGTGCCGCCACGATGTCGGCCTTGACCTGATCGGACTCGGCGGGAACCGGTTCAGCCGGGCGGGAGGGAAAGTTCAGGGTGAACAGATCGCCCGAGCGGGTGACCGACAATGTACCCGCGACCTGAGTGGTGAACTCGACCCGCTCCGTCCCTGGACGCAGGATTGTCATGATGACAAAGGCGCTGGCCAGGGTGGCGTGGCCGCACAGATCGACTTCGGTCGTGGGAGTGAACCAGCGCAGCCGGTAGCCGTCTTGCCCTTCAGGCGCGAAGAAGGCGGTTTCGGACAGATTGTTCTCGGCGGCGAGATCCTGGAGCATCCTGTCCGGCAGCCAGGTATCGAGCGGCATGACCGCCGCCGGGTTGCCGCCGAAGACGCTGCCGGTGAAGGCGTCCACCTGATAAATGCGCTGGCTCATGATCCGTCTTACCCGTTTAAGTCTTACCCGTTCAGGTTGGTAAAGTCGAAACAGTTCGGATGCCGTTCCAGCCCTACCTTCTCATAGAATTCGATCGCCGCCGGGGCGGAGAGCAGGATGCAGCGGACGCCGTCGCCAAACTCCGCCACGGCGGCCTCCTTGGTCCGCAGCATCAGTCCGGTGCCGATCCCCCTGCCCTGCCAGTGCCGGTCCACCGCCAGATCGGACAGGTAGCAGCAATAGCTGAAGTCGGTGACCGATCGGGCGACACCGACCAGCACGCCGCCGGCGCGGGCAGTGACGATAATGTCAGCCCGCTCCAGCATTGTACCGATACGCTTCAGGTCCGCGACCGGGCGGCGCTCGGCGAGGCTGGACCGTACCAGCACATCGACGAACTCCGCCACGGACAATCCGGGCTCCAGTGCGTATACGACTTCGGTGTCGTCCGTTTGGGTCTTCATGGTCAATCCCGCCAAAATGGCTTGCTCCCCTCGGCATCGGCCTGCGATCTGCTGATGCCGATATCCTTCAGCATCTCGTCGCTGAGCGCAAGCAAGGCCAAGCGCTGGCGGCGTTTCTCGTCCCAGGCGAGATAGGCGTCGACCATCTTCAGGAGCATGCGGACCGGGAACCCGGCGGAGGCGCGCAGACCCTTCGGGAAAACCACCGGAACGCCCGCCGTCGTGCGGGCCGTCGCATTAATTGTACGCATACAATCCTCCATCCACCAGCGTTCTGCCTCGTTACAATCGAGACAATGCGATCATGTCTTGATTTCGATGGAGGTCAATTATAACATTGTCACCATGACAAATTGGCTTCCAGACCTTGCGAACTTCCCCGGCCCGCGTTATCGCGCCATCGCGGACGCATTGGCCGCCGACATATCCGCCAACCGCCTGTCCGTCGGCGCCCGCCTGCCGACGCACAGGGACTTGGCCTATCACCTGAAGGTGACGGTCGGCACGGTGACCCGCGCCTATGCGGAAGCGGAGCGGCGCGGCCTGATCGGGGGAGAGGTCGGGCGCGGGACCTATGTCAAGGCTGGCACTCCCGCCAGCGCCATGGACCAATGGCCGCAACTACCGCCGCCTCCCGGCGACATTCCGGCGGTGGTGGATCTGTCGCTCTGCACGCCGAGCAGCGCCGGAGTCGCCGAGGCGCTGGCCGCGATGTTTGCCAGCATGTCGAACCCTGCCGACTTCAGGGGGCTGCTGGAATACCCGCCCCATGGCGGGTTGCCAGCGCATCGCGCGGCAGGGGCCGAATGGCTGAGCCGGCACCAGCTTTCCGTTGAGCCGGAAAACGTGCTGGTGACCAGCGGCGCGCAGAACGGCATGGCCATTTCCATCTCGACCGTGGCGCGGCCGGGTGACCTGATCCTGACGGAGCGGCTGACCTATTTCGGCATGAAGGCCCTGACCTCCACCTTGGGGCTGCGGCTGGAAGGTGTCGCGATGGACGAGGACGGTTTGCTGCCGGACGCGTTCGAGGCGGCCTGCCGCCAGTCTGCCCCGCGCGCCCTCTACACCGTGCCGACGCTGCACAACCCGACGACGGCAGTGATGCCGCTGGAGCGGCGGCAGCGCATCATCGAGATCGCCCGGCAATACGATGTCACGATCATCGAGGACGATGTCTTCGGCTTCCTGATGCCCGAAGCACCGCCGCCGATGCAAACTCTGGCGCCGGATATCACACTGCACATCAGCAGCCTGTCCAAGAGCATCGCGCCGGGTCTGCGGATCGGCTATCTGGTGGCAGCCTCACGCCTGATGCCTCGGCTGGAAGGCACCATGCGGGCGCTCAACTATGCGGTGCCGCCGCTGATGAGCGAATTGGCGAGCCGCTGGATCGAGGACGACAGCGCCGACCGCTTCGCCGACGCGCAACGCCGCGAGTGTTTGATACGCCATGCGATG
>DASQKT010000198.1:0-9250 GCA_035630415.1 Skermanella sp. | reverse complement strand
TGCCGCCACGACCGCGATCGCCGTATAGCGCTCACCTACCGACCACCGTGCCCAATCCTTGACGAAACTATCCATTTTAACGCCCCTGACGCTCCCGTCCTTGTGCTCCATCATGACCACGCCCAAGAAATTAAGGTGCCTAGGACCAAGATACCTCAAATTCATCTCGTGATCGGCTCAACCATAACACTTCAAAACATTTTGCTTCGACCTGATGCCGCGCCGCAACATAGTCCGTCCGGCCGAGTTCAAGCAAGACCAAGGATAGAATTCGAGCGCTTTCGGCACTGTGATCTGGATCACGTAATCCCCCGAAAAATTATCGATATCCTCCGAAAGTGAGGGGTGGAGAGATACACGCTGCCGGATCGAGGATGGATTGGCCGCTTGTGCCGGGAGCCGGGCGGCTTTATGCAGGGAGCCGGGTTGCAACGGCGGAACGGCGCATGGCACTGAGGACTTCGCATATCATGGCACTGGCTGCCGCGGTCGTGGCGGCAGCCGGCTGTTCCACCGCCGGCGGCGAACCCATGCCGAACCCAGGCGTCTCCGGTGCGGCTGCTCCGGCTGAAACGTCGTCGGCGGCGCCTCCGGTCGATCCGGTGATGGAGCAGCTCGATTTCGAGTCGTGGCTCGCCAACTTCCGGATCGAGGCGCGGGCCGCCGGCATCAGCGCCGCGACGGTGGACCGCAGCCTGACGCGCTTGCGAATCTTGCCCGACGTGCTGAAGGCGGACGGCAGCCAGCCGGAGTTCGTCCGGCCGGTCTGGAGCTATCTGGACGGCGCGCTGAACGACGCGCGGATCAACAAGGGACGCGAACAGCTCAACGTCCAGCGGGCGCTGCTCGGCGGCGTCAGCCGCGACTACGGCGTGCCGCCGGAAACCATCGTCGCGATCTGGGCGATGGAGAGCAATTTCGGCGGCAACATCGGCTCCTACAACGTGGTCGAGGCGCTTGCGACCCTGGCATGGCACGGCCGCCGCGCGGCCTTCGCCCGCGAACAGCTTCTCGCCGCCCTCAGGATCATCGACCAGGGCGATGCGGCGCCCGACCGCCTGATCGGCTCCTGGGCCGGCGCCATGGGCCAGACGCAGTTCATGCCGACCACCTTCGCCGGGCATGCGGTGGACCGCGACGGCGACGGCCGGCGCGACCTGTGGACCAGCCTGCCCGACGTCTTCGCCTCGACCGCCGGTTACCTGCGCGACGTCGGCTGGCGGGCAGGGGAGCCGTGGGGTGCGGAAGTCGTCCTGCCCGCCGGGTTCGACTACGAGCAGGCCGAACTGACCGTGCGCAAGCCGGTGGCGGAGTGGCGGCGTCTGGGTGTGGCGCAGGCCGCCGGGACAAGGGCGCTGCCGGATCAGGCCGACGCGTCGATCCTGCTGCCCGCCGGCTATCGCGGGGCAGCTTTCCTGGTGCTGAACAACTTCCGTTCGATCCTGCGCTACAACAACTCCAGCAGCTACGGGCTGGCCGTCGCTTACCTGAGCGACCGCATCGCGGGCCTTCCCGGCATCCAGGGCGGCTGGCCGCGCGAGGAAAGGTCGCTCAGCCGCGACGAGCGGTTCGAGATGCAGCGCCTGCTGGCGGGCAGGGGGCATGCCGCCGGGACGCCCGACGGCATCATCGGGGCCAATACGCGGGGCGCCATCCGGGCATTCCAGAAGACTCAGAACCTGCCGGCCGACGGCTTCGCGTCCAGCACCCTGCTGGACCGCCTGCGGGCGGGTGGGCCGGCTTCCTGACCGGGGCCTCCTGACGGGGCCGGTTCCGGTTACTGAACCAGTTCGGCCTGCTGGGCCGGGGCGGATGCCGGCGCCGTGAAGACGGCGGCGCCGCGCAGGATGTCCAGCGCTCGGGTAAGCTGGTAGTCGCCGTCCTGCCCACGGTCGGCGGCCAGCGTCACCCTGGCCTGCTCGACCACCATGTCGGGGGTGATGCCGAGCGCCTGGATCGAACGGCCGGCCGGCGTGTAGTAGCGCGCCGTCGTCATCCGCGTGGCGCCCCGGTTGGACAGCGGCGTGATGGTCTGGACGGAGCCCTTGCCGAAGGTCTGCGATCCCAGCACCACCGCCCGGTGCTGGTCCTGGAGGGCGCCGGCCACGATCTCCGACGCGGAAGCGCTGCGACCGTTGACGATCAGCACGATCGGCTTGCCGTGGGCGAGGTCGCCCGGAGTAGCGAAGTAATGCCGCCCCGACTCGGGATCGCGGCCACGGGTGGACACGATCTCGCCCTGGTCCAGGAAGCTGTCGCAGACCGAGATCGCCTGCTTGACCAGCCCGCCCGGATTGTCGCGCAGGTCCAGCACATAGCCGGTCAGGCGCGGACCCAGTTCGGCGTCGATGCCCGCCATGGCCTTTTCCAGGCCGGGCTGGGTCTGCTGGGTGAAGCCGCTGATCCTGACATAGCCGACGGTCCCTTCCGTCCGCCAGCGCACCGCCGGGCTCCTGACCAGTTCGCGCATCAGCGTCAGGTCGAAGCTTTGGCCGCCGGCGCCGCGCTGGACGGTCAGCCTGAGCGGCGTGCCGATGCTGCCGCGCATCCGCTCCATCGCTTCGACCAGGGTGACGCCGCGTACCGGTTCGCCGTTGATGTGGGTGAAGAAATCGCCGGGCAGCACGCCGGCGCGGAAGGCGGGGGAGTCCTCGATCGGGCTGAGCACCTTCACCAAGCCGTTTTCGACCGCCATCTCGACCCCGACGCCGCCGAACTCGCCGCTGTTCTGCGCCTTGTTCTCGGCATACTTGTCCGGGTTCAGGTATTTGGAATGCGGGTCCAGCGAGGTCAGCAGGCCGCCAATCGCGGCTTCGACCAGCTTGTCGGCATCGACCTGATCGACGAAGGCGCCCCGGAACTGCGCGAAGGCCGTATTGAACAGGTCCAGCGCCTCGGTCCGGGACATCTCGCGCGCGGCATGACCTGCCGACGCGGTCTGCACCGTTGCCGCTGGCTCCATCGCCTGTCCCATCGCCTGCTCCACCGCCAGCAGGGGCGTGAACAGCATCAGGGAGGCGGCGAGGGCGGTGCGGGTCCGGCTCATGGGCGCATTCCTTTCTGACCAAGAACGCTAGTGCATGATCCAAACCTATCCGGCTTATAGTTAAAATTCTGTGTGGTCTTCTGGCCTTTTCTTGATGTTTTTCGATCCTGCAAGATCCCCTGTCCGGCGAATGCCGCCGCCGGGACTTCGCATTTATTGCGTGGATAGACGGATAATGAGGTGACTGCGGTCGAGTGGAACCACAAGACGGTTTCCCGGTTGGCGTGGCATGTCCCAGACGCACGCAGTCACGCCGGAAACCGGCAAGGAGCCCTTCGATATCGACGCCGTGTTCGAGCGGCTGCGCCGGGCCGTGGCGGATCTGCCGAAGGCCGCCATGTTCGATCTGCGCGACCGGGGCTACGGCTCACCGTTCGAGCAGCTCGTCGGCAGCCTGATCTCCGCGCGAACCCGCGACGAAACCACGGTCGAGGTGTGCCTGCGCCTGTTCGCCGAGGCGCGCACGCCGGACGACTTCGTCGCCCTTCCCGAAGACAGGCTGGTCGCCTTGCTGATGGGAGCCACGTTCCCGGAGCCTAAGGCCCGCGACCTGAAGGTGATCGCCCGCCAGATCATCGACGAGCACGGCGGCAAGGTGCCCGACTCGCTTGCCGAGCTGACGGCGTTTCGCGGGGTCGGTCCCAAGATCGCGGCGCTCACCCTGGCGGTCGGTTTCGGCCGCCCCGCCGTCGCGGTCGATGTCCATGTCCACCGGATCACCAACCGATGGGGCTACGTCGCCACCACCAGCCCGGAGCGCACCATGCTGGCGCTGGAAAAGCAGCTTCCCCAGCGCTACTGGATCGAGATCAACGAGCGGCTGGTGCCGTTCGGCAAGTTCGTCTGCACGGCGGCGCGTCCGAAGTGTTCGACCTGCCTGCTGCTGTCGATGTGCGACCAAGTCGGGGTCGTCAACCCGCGCTGAATCACCTCACATGAACCGGACGCGGGCGTTGCCGACTCCGGAAAGGCGGATTTCCACGTCGGCCGACGGTCCGACCGGCTGCATGCCGATGAAGCTGCCGGTGGTGACGAAATCGCCGGCGCGCAGGCCGCCGGTGCGTCCGGCCACGTGGTTGGCAAGCCAGACCACCAGCCGCATCAGGTCGCCCGCCGGGTTGCCGCCCTTCGTCTCGAGCGTCACGGCGCCGTCCACTACCAACGCCGCCACCGGATTCTCTAGATCCAGGCCGCGCCAGTCATGGACCGGTTCGCCATGGATGAAACCGCCGTTCGACAGGCTGTCGGCCAGCACCGACATGCGCTCCAGCGCCTTGAAGTTGACGTAGCGGCTTTCCACCACCTCGATCGCCGGCACGATGTAATCGATGGCGTCGATCAGATCCTCGGTCTCATAGGCGCGGCCGATGGGCGGCAGGTCGGCGGCGATGTGGAACGCCACCTCCGCCTCGATGATGCGGGTCTTGAAGTCGGCGCCCCTCAGGCTGCCGGGCGATCCCTGAAACAGTCCGGATGGCATCGGCGCGCAAAGCGGCTGGTCCGTGGTGCCCTTGGAACCGACCTTCCAGCCGGCGGTTCCGCCTAGTTCGGAGCGCAGGTCCACCATGACGCGGTCCTGGATCGCGTAAGCGGCGGCGGTATCGGCCGGGGCCGAGCCTTCGGGCAGAGCGTCCAGGCGGGTGCCGGTGCGGCGCGCTTCCAGCAGCGACGCCGCCGCGAGTTCAATCGGAGTCATTTTCCCTGTCCCATCCTGCCGGTTCGTTCCCGAGGTTCCCGGCATTAGAGCGCAAAGGATACGGAAACCTGCTGTAATCTAATGACGCATGCGGTCAGTGACGAATCGCTGCGGCGATCAGCCGGTTCAGGTCGCTGATCCGGTAGGGCCTGGATACCCAGCCGACCACGCCGGCGCCGTCTCGCGACTTGTCCGTGTCGGCATCCTCGCTGCACATCACCACGGGGATGCCCAGTCTGCTGGATATTTCCCGCGCCGCCGCCATGCCGTCGATGCCGTCGGCCAGCCTTGAGTCGACGACGGCGACATCCGGACGGTGCAACTCGGCCAGCCGGACCGCTTCCCTGCCGCTGTCGGCCCAGCCGCAGACTTCGTAGCCTTGATCCGCCAGCCCGACCTTCACGGCCCAGGCGATCAGGGGGTCGTCTTCCGCAACGATCAAACGGGGTTTGTGATCCATATCTGGCCTCCATAAAGGCGATAGACCCAAGCTGTATGGACGGTTCTATATCTTGGGTGCTGTAATTGATTTCAACGCATATACGGCGTGTTTGTCGCAGGGGGTGACCGGCTTTTTTGCGATCCGGAGATTCCGACGTCAGCTGTCCACGCTGAGCGCACGACCTACCACGTCCCTCGCTCGTTGGCAAAAGCCGGTATTAGTCGAAAGTGTAGCCGATCAACCCTGACGTCGCTGGAAGCGTCGTATCGAGACGCACTGAAACCGGTAAAGCGGTGGAGTAATGTTGCCAAACGATGAGCATTGATGCCGGTAATATGACATATTTCATATGAATAAAAGCGGTGGGTAAATTCATCTATCCTGCCTGAGACTTCCAGCCACCGACTTTTTTCCGAGTAAAATATAGAAATTTTCGATAAATCCCGCTTGCCTTAAATTGGAACCTTGCTGAAATTAAGGGCGGGGGCGATTTGCTCCCGTTGGCATCAGGTCGGTCCTGTCCGTTCTTTCGTAGGTACTCGACTGGCGATGAAGAGGCGTGGCATGGCTGGAATCCTACCTGTACCGCGTAACGACGTTCAATCCGCGGCACTCTTGCCGAGGCTGCCGTTGCGATGAGGGCGCGGTCGTTCATCGCGGCGGCGGCGGATCTCGAATCGCTGCGCAGCCACTGGACCGGCTTCCGCGCCGATCTGGTATTTTGCTTCTGTCCTCCCGACCTGGACCTCGGACGCCACGTGGCGCGGCGCGTATCGGCCGCATTTCCCGGCGCCACCGTGATCGGCTGTTCGACCGGCGGGGAGATCGGCGTTGGCGGCGCCGGCGACGGTCTGGTGTCGCTGCTGGGCCTGGGTTTCGATCACACGGAGGTGCGCACGCAACGCGTGGCCCTGGACAGTCACGCCCGCTCCGGTCCCGCCGGACATCTGCTGGGAGACCTCCTGCTGTCGTCCGGCTCTCCCGCCGCCGTCCTTCCCTTCATTCCCGGCCTTGGAGTCGATGGCAACGCCTTCGTCCACGGGCTTCGCGCCGCTCTGCCCGCCGGTACCCCGACCATCGGCGGGATGGCGGCCGACGGCAACCGATTCGGCCGGACCTTCACGATCCTGGGCAATCAGGTCTACACCGATCAGGCCGTCGCGGTCGGTCTTTACGGCTCCAATCTCCAGGTCGGAACCGGGTCGGCCAGCGGCTGGACCTCGTTCGGTCCGACCCGCACGGTGACCGAGGCAAGCGGCCCTGTCCTGAGCACGCTGGACCGCAAGCCGGCCCTAAGGCTCTATTGCGATTACCTGGGCGACAGGGCGCGCGAACTGCCGTCGAGCGGCCTGCTCTATCCGTTGGCCCTGGTGGGAGAGGGCGATCCCGCGCGCACCGGCCTGATCCGGTCGGTCATGGCGGTGGACTGGGACGCCGGCACCCTGACGCTCGCCGGTGCGCTGGAGCCGGGCAGCCTCGTCCGGCTGATGCATGCGGACAACCAGCGGCTCATCGACGGCGCCCGGCTCGCGGCGGAGCGGGTGCTGGCAGGTTCCGGGGCCGGCGCCGCCGTGCTGCTGATCAGTTGCGTCGGCCGCAGGAACGTGCTGGGCGACGACATCGACGACGAGGTCGAGGCCGTCCGCGCGGTTTTTCCTGAGGGCACCCCGATCGCCGGCTTCTATTCATATGGAGAGATAGGTCCGCATGGCGACGACAGCCTGAGCGAACTGCACAACCAGTCCATGACGATCGCGTCCTTCTCCGAAGTCTTCCCTGGGAATTGACGGCACCGCATGGCGCGTTCCCGCAAGATACGCCGGCAGCTCCGGAAAGCCTTCGATACCGAAGACATCGGCTTGCTGAACAGCCTGGGCGGCAGCGCCGCCACGGACGTGCTGCTCTCCGGCTTCGAACATTTCCTGGATCAGGTCGATGCGGCCTATGCCCAGAGCGACGAGAAGCTAAATCTGGCCGCTCGCAACCTCCAGATCAGCTCCGACGAGTTGACGGAAGCCAACCACGAGCTTGAAGCGCTCAATGCCGCGATGCGCGGCATGCTCGGCGCGCTGGGGCAGGGATTAATGCTGTTCGACCGGGACGGCGTGTGCGGCGGAACCTATTCAAGCGCCTGCCTGACCCTGTTCGGCGCCCCGCCGTTGGGCCGGCCGGTCGCCGATGTCCTGGGGCTGTGCGAGGATGCCCGATCACCGTTCCAGGCGGCGGTCGATCTGGCCTTCGGCAACGGCATCACCACGACATTCGACGATTTCATGGCGGCGGCACCGCGCCGGGTCACGCAACCGGACGGCCGGATCATCGACGTGTCCTATCGTCCGATCCGCGACCCGCGAGACCGGCTGACAGCCATCCTGGTGATCGCCACCGGGCCGGAAGCGGCCGTATCGCAGCGCTAGACCCTGTAACCCGCGTTCATCGGCGACAGCGGGACGCCGGCCCTGATCCCTTCCAGCATGAAGTAGCGCGTCATTTGAAGGATGTCGGTCCGCCAGTAGAGCTTATGCAGGTCGTTGACCAGGAAGTCGGGTTCCAGGTTGGCGTAGCAGTAGGTCTCGACCCAATGCTGGTCGGGTTCGCGCGGGGCCGCCGTGTCGCGCCAGCCGATCATCCATCCCGCATGCTGCGCGCCGGTGGCCCAGCGCTCGAAATGGGGGGCTATCGTACTCGACCCGATCGGCAGCGTCACCGGCACCGAATAGACCACGACGAAGCGCCGGACGTTCAACTGCACCGTCATCAGCAGGTCCTCGCCGAAGGCGCTGACCAGATATGCGGCATCGGGCGTACCGGTGACGTGCCGGACATCGACCCGGCTGCGGGTAATATGGGCCAGCGTCTGGCGATTGGGTTCCTCGCTGAAGCGCGGCATATCGTATTCCACCGCCGACAATGTCGAAGGCATCTGGACCGTCAGGAACTCTTCGGTTTCCCGCTGGGCGGTGTCGAGGGAGATGTCGGGGGTGTCGAAGGTCTGGCTCAAGAGGCTCGCTCCGGATCGGGGACTGCGGGAATAACCCCGCAACAACCAAATTCATGCGCCTTTTGTTTCGCTGGACTGTTCTCTGGAGACATCCCCGGCCCTTGCGTCCGTACCGGCTCACTCGCTAGTGTACCGGACGCCTCAGGCTCCTGGGCGCCAAGATGCGGAGACTACTGAGCTTGCGCTACATCAGCACGCGGGGCGCCGCCCCGACACTCGCCTTCGACGAAGTTCTTCTGGCCGGTCTGGCCCGCGACGGCGGACTGTACGTGCCCGAGACCTGGCCGACATTCACCCATGACGAGATCAGGGCGATGCGCGGCCTGTCCTACGCCGATCTGGCGATCAAGGTCATGACGCCGTTCCTGGGCGGACGCGTGACGGAGGCGGAGTTCGCGCCGCTGGTCCGCGAAGCCTATGCCGGCTTCGACCATGCCGCCGTGACGCCGCTGGTCCAGATCGACCACAGCACCTGGGTGATGGAACTGTTCCACGGCCCGACGCTGGCCTTCAAGGACGTGGCGCTGCAACTGCTCGGCCGCCTGTTCGACACCGTCCTGGCGAAGAGAAACGAGCGCGTCACCATCGTCGGCGCCACCTCCGGCGATACCGGTTCCGCCGCGATCGAGGCCTGCCGCGACCGCGAGGCGATCGACATCTTCATCCTGCATCCGAAGGGCCGCACGTCGGAGGTCCAGCGCCGGCAGATGACGACGGTGCTGTCCAGCAACGTCCACAACATCGCGCTGGAAGGTTCGTTCGACGATTGCCAGGACCTCGTCAAGGCGATGTTCAACGACACCGCTTTCCGGGACGAACAGAACCTGTCGGCGGTCAATTCGATCAACTGGGCGCGGATCATGGCCCAGATCGTCTATTACTTCGCGGCCGCCATTCAACTGGGGTCTCCCGACCGTCCGGTGTCGTTCGCCGTTCCGACCGGCAACTTCGGCAATGTCTACGCGGCATACGGCGCCCGCGCGATGGGTCTGCCGATCGAGCGGCTGGTGGTCGGCACCAACTCCAACGACATCCTGGCCCGCTTCTTCGCGACCGGCACGATGG
>DASQKT010000197.1:0-9179 GCA_035630415.1 Skermanella sp. | reverse complement strand
ATTGATATCTCCGAGCGGGTCGAGGCCGAACAGGCGCTCCGCGAAAGCGAGCAGCGGTTCCGGTCGATCTTCGAGCATGCCGGCGTCGGTATCGGCTACGCGGCCGTGGATGGCAGGATCGTCGACGTCAACCGTACATTGGAGAACATGCTGGGCTATGGCCGGGAAGAGGTGATCGGCCAGTCGTTCAAGCAGTTCGTCCACGAGGACGAGATTTCCCAGGTCACCGGCCGCTTTCTGGAACTGCTGAGCGGGCGCAGGGCGACGTTCCAGACGGAGCGGCGGTTCCAGCGGCGCGACGGCACGGAGCTTTGGGCGCGCACGACGGCGTCGCTGGTCCGCGATCCGCTCGGCCGGCCCAAATACATCATCGGCCTGTTCGAGGACGTGACCGAAGCCCGCAGGGCGCGGGAGCGTATCCACTATCTGGCCTCGTTCGATCAGGTTACTGGTCTGCCGAACCTGTCCCTGTTCGGGGAGCGGGTCGCGACCGCGCTGGAACGTCCGGCCGCCGACGACAGGATCGCGGCGCTGCTGGCGATCAGCTTCGACCGCCTGGACCCGATCCGTTTCGCCCATAGCCGGGTCGCCGCCGACCACCTGATGCGCAGGCTGGTGGACCGGCTGCGCCGGGCGCTCGGCCCCAGCGATGTCGTGGGCCGGATCGGCGACGACCTGTTCGCCGTCCTGCTGCCTAACCTCGCCGATCCCGAGGAAGCGCTGGCGACGGTCAAGAGTATCATCGCGACCTTCAGCACGCCGATCGAAGCCGACGGCCAGGATTTCCTGCTGCCTCCGGTGATCGGAGTCAGCCTGTCGCCCTTCGACGCCGGCAACCCGGACGAGCTGGTCCGGATGGCCGGAGCGGCCCTGCAACGGGCGCGCGACCAGGGCACCTCCCGGTTCGAGCTGTATACGCCGGATATGGAGACCCATGCGGCCCGCCAGTTGTCGCTGGAAAGCCGACTGCGGCGGGCGATCGATGCCGATCAGTTCGAACTGGTCTATCAGCCCAAGATCGAGGTCGAAACGCTGAAGCTGGCCGGGTTCGAGGCGCTGGTCCGCTGGCGCGGCGAGGACGGCGCGCTGATCTCCCCCGGCGAGTTCATTCCGGCTGCGGAAGAAACCGGCCTGATCATCCCGCTGGGCGAGTTGGTGCTGAGATCGGCCTGCGAGCAGATGGCGGCTTGGCGGCGCGAGGGGCTCGTCGATCTGCCCGTCTCCGTCAACCTGTCGGGCCGGCAGGTCAGCGATCCGCAGTTGAGCCGCAAGGCGCTGGCGATCCTGGCGCATTCGGGCCTGCCATCGTCCCACCTGAAGCTTGAATTGACCGAGACAGCCCTGTTCCGCAGCACTCCCGGTATCCGCGATGCGTTGCTGGAGCTGCATGCCGCCGGAGTGAGGTTCCTGCTGGATGATTTCGGTACCGGATACTCCTCCCTCAGCTACCTGAAGCGCTTCCCGATCGAGGCGATCAAGATCGACAAGAGCTTCGTCCAGGGGATGGTCGAGGACCCTGACGCCGCGTCCATCGTCAACGCCATCATCAACATGGCGCATGCCCTGAAGATGCGGGTGATCGCCGAGGGGGTGGAAACCCACGAGCAATTGATCTTCCTGCGGGCATACCGTTGCGACCGCATGCAGGGCTTCCTGTTCGCCCCGCCGACCGCCGTGGCCGATATCCCCGCCCTGGTGCGCCGACTCGCGTCCTGACACTCCTCAGCTTTCGACGAACTCCAGCACGGTCCCGTTGGCCTGCTCCGGCGGAATGACGAGGCGGGCGCCGGCGGCAGGCGCAATCGGAATTCCGTTTCCTGCGAAGAACGCGCGAGTCGCTTCCAGGTCGCGGGAGACGACGGTCATGACCGGCGCTCCGCCAAGGCCGGGATATCGGCGGGACAGCCGTTCCGGCGATAGGAAGCGCAGCGTGTGTGCTCCGGACTTGACCTCCAACCTGCCCTGCCCGCTCTGGACAGCCGAATCACCGAACAGCGCCGTATAGGCTGGAGCCAAGGCAGCCGGATCGTCTGCGGCGACCGTGACGCCTTCAAGCCCAAGGGCGCCGTTCGGGTGATCCAGCCATTCCGGCCGGCGCAGCATCTCCGGCGTCAGGTGGGTGCAGGAGAAGGTGGCGAGACCGGGGGTCGCATCCGGATTGAAGTGGACCAGCGAGAAGAGCGGCGTCACGTCCCCCGCCGGCAGTTCCAGCAAGCGCCCGAGATCCTTAGGCGCCTGGGTCAAGTCAGGGAACGCAGCACGGACGTCGGCGGACGACGCTGCGGCGAAAGCGAGGCCGAGGAAGCCTTCTCCCCGCGTTTCCAGCAGGACGTCCAGCCGGTTTAGGAACTGCGCCGGATCGACGACGCCTAGTAGCTCGACGTAGTCATCCCTGAACATGACGCAGTAGTTGCCAGTGCCCCAGCCGATATGGCGGCCGCGCGGGGTTACGGTGAAGCCAAGACGCCGCCACGTGTCGCGGGCGGCTTCAAGGTCGCGGACGCCGATCAGGGTATGATCGATTCCGGTCAGGGGACCCGAAGATACGGGCGCCATCAGAACGACGACCCCGGCTGCCTCAGGAACTCGATCTCCTCCTCCGTCGAGGGGCGGCCGAGGATGCGGTTGCGGTGCGGGAAGCGGCCGAAGCGCTGGATGATCCGCAGATGACGCTCCGCATAATCGATGTATTCGGGATCGCCGATTCGGGTACGGGTAATCTCGACCGACAGGCGCTGGTCGCCCAAGTCCTCGCTATGCTCCAGCGGCAGATACAGGAACAGCCTTTGATCCCTATCCAGTCCGGCGTCGTAGCCGCGCTCGATCGCCAGCTTGGTGAGATCGCGGGCAACTGGATCGCTGGCGAAGGCGCGGGGGGTGCCCCGGAAGACGTTGCGCGGCACTTGATCGAGCAGGATGACCGATGCGAGGCATCCTTCGGGATGCTCCCGCCAATCAGTCAACCGGCCAGCCGCCGCCTGCTCATGGAGCGGCAGCAGCAGGCGCCGAACTTCGTTGTCGAAGGCGTCGCTCTGCTCGAACCACTTGGGACGGGTGGCGGAGCTGAACCAAAAACCCAGAACGTCATGAAACGTCATAATTCGTCATCCTCCCACTGCCGGAACTAGAAAGGCCGCAAAAGCAGAAAAGGGCGCCCGGAGGCGCCCTTTTCCTTGGACAGTCGGTCCCAACGCGCTCAGTGGTGCGCGTCAGCCCAGACCTTGCGCTTCACGGCGTACATCATACCCGTGAAGACGAGGAGGAACAGGATGACCTTCACGCCGGTCTGCTTACGCGCTTCCAGGTGAGGTTCCGCCGCCCATGTCAAGAAGGCGGAGACGTCGTGCGCCAACTGGGCCTGAGTGGCCGGAGTGTTGTCGGCGTAGGTGACACTGTCGTCCTGAAGGATCGGCGGCATGCCGATCAGATGACCGGGGAAGTACTTGTTATAGTACATCCCATCGGGAACCTTGACTTCAGCCGGCGGCTCTTCGAACCCGGTCAGCAGGGCGTAGATGTAATCTTCGCCACCCGGACGGGCCTTCGCCATCAGCGACAGATCCGGCGGATAGGCGCCGCCGTTTGCCGCGCGGGCAGCCTGCTCGTTCGGGAACGGAGCCTTGAAGTGGTCCGCCGGAATGGCGGGCCGCTCGACCAATTCGCCGGCATCGTTCGGACCGCCCATCACGGTGTACTGAGCCGCGATCGCCTTGACCTCGTCGGCGTTGAAACCCAATGCCGTGAGGTTGCGGTACGAGACCAGATTCATCGCATGGCAGGTCGAGCACACTTCCTTGTAGACCTGGAAGCCGCGTTGAAGCGACGCCCGGTCGAAGGTGCCGAAAATGCCGCTATGGGACCATTCCTGCTTGGGCAGCGTGATGTGGGCTTCACCGGCGGCGAAAGCCGAACCGGTAAGTCCAAGGCCCATTGCAGCCGCCAGGATGACCTTTTTCAAGGAACGCATTAGGCCTTCTCCATCGGCTTGGCGGCTGCCGCGGCCGCCATGCGGCCACCACCCGTCAGGACGGGTTCGCTGATGCTGCTGGGCAGCGGCCGGGGACGCTCCAGTTTACCGAGCAGCGGCAGGATGATCAGGAAGTGAGCGAAGTAGTAGATCGACGCGACGCGGGCAATGATCAGCCAGACGCCTTCGGCAGGCTGCGAACCGGCATAGCCCAACAGTACGCAGGCGACGACCAGGACCCAGAAGAACTGCCGGTAGAGCGGACGGTAGTTGGCGCTGCGCACCTTGGAAGTGTCGAGCCACGGCACGATGAACAGCACCGCGATGGCGCCGAACATGCCGAGCACGCCGCCGAGCTTGTCGGGAACCGCGCGCAGGATCGCGTAGAACGGCAGGAAGTACCATTCCGGAACGATATGCGCCGGGGTGACCAGCGGGTTGGCCGGAATGTAGTTGTCCGGATGGCCCATGTAGTTCGGCGCGAAGAACACGAAGCCGGCGAAGATGAGCATGAAGACGCCCAGGCCGAACGTGTCCTTGATCGTGAAGTACGGATGGAACGGCAGGCTGTCCTGCGGACCCTTGATGTCGATGCCGACCGGGTTGTTCGAGCCATGCACGTGAACGGCGGCGACGTGCAGGAAGACGACGCCGAGCAGCACGAACGGCAGCAGGTAGTGCAGCGCGAAGAACCGGTTCAGTGTCGGGTTATCGACCGAGAAGCCGCCCCACAGCCACGTCACGATGTGATCGCCGATGATGGGGAACGCCGAGAACAGGTTGGTGATGACGGTGGCGCCCCAGAAGCTCATCTGGCCCCAGGGAAGCACGTAGCCCATGAACGCGGTGGCCATCATCAGAAGCAGGATGACGACACCCAGCATCCACAGGATTTCGCGCGGGGCCTTGTACGAACCGAAATACAGGCCGCGGAAGATGTGGATGAAGACGGCGATGAAGAACATCGACGCGCCGTTCATGTGGATGTAGCGGATCAGCCAACCGAAATTGACGTCGCGCATGATGCGCTCGACGGAATTGAAGGCCATCGAGGTATGCGCGGTGTAGTTCATCGCCAGGGTGATGCCGGACACGATCATCGTGATCAGCACGACCATGGCGATAGCACCGAAGGACCACAAATAATTGCAGTTCTTCGGCATCGGGTATTCGTTGTACTCGTGGTTCAACTGCGTGAAGATCGGCAGACGGTAGTCGATCCACCGGACCACGGGATTCTTGAACTGCGGGGCAGCCATGTTCAGCTCCAGTTGATCAACTAGCCGATGCGAATCGACGTATCTGTCAGGAATGCGTATTCCGGCAGAAGCAGGTTCAGTGGGGCCGGACCGCGGCGGATTCGGCCCGCCGTGTCGTAGTGGGAGCCATGGCAGGGGCAGAACCACCCACCGTAATCACCCCTGGGGTCGGTCGATTTCTGGCCAAGCGGAACGCAGCCCAAGTGGGTGCAGATGCCGACCAGAACCAGCCATTGCGGCTGCTTGACGCGCGCGCTGTCCGGTGCGGGATCGCGCAGCTCGGCCAGATTGACGGAACCGGCGGCGGCGATTTCCTCTTCCGTGCGGCGGCGGATGAAGACCGGTTTTCCGCGCCATGTCACGGTGATCGCCTGACCGACCTGGATCGGCGACAGGTCGACATCGATCTGCGCGAGCGCCAGCGTGTCAGCCGCCGGGTTCATGCTGTCGATGAACGGCCATGCTACCGACGCGACCCCGACGGCCGCAACGGCGCCGGTCGCGAGATACAGGAAATCGCGACGGGTCGCTCCCTCGCCTTCATGGCCTCCCTGACCGCCGCCACCGGCCGGATGGGTGGTATCCGACATTAGCTTTTCTCTCCTTGGCCCTAGGCAAGCGCACTGCCATGCGCTTGCAAACCGGACGGACATTAACAATAGTTTTCGGCCGTGTCTGCTTCGGACCTAGCCGAAAACCTCGAGCCCAAAACCTCGACTTATCAGGCCGGTATGTGCCGGCCGCAGTGGTGGAAGGGATATACCCTTCGAGGACGGTCAAGGAAAGTCGGACTTCCGGAGACATAGTGTCGCGCTTCGGTAGCTGCGTCGTTTCGCTGAAAGAATGACCCTTGATTTTTGATATTCCTGACGCTACGCGCGTGCGGTTGGCGCTGTATCAGCCCGACATTCCGCAGAATACCGGTGCCATGATGCGGCTTGCCGCCTGCATGGACGTTCCGCTCGACATCATCGAACCCTGCGGCTTCATCCTGGACGACCGCCGCGTGCGGCGGGCCGGGATGGATTACATCGATCATCTCGAGATGAAACGGCACGCATCCTGGGATCGATTCGCAAGCGAAACGAACCGGGCAGAGACGAACATAGGCCGGATCGTGCTGCTGACCACCCGAGCATCGGTGCCCTATCTGGATTTCGCCTTCAGGCCGGGCGACGCGCTACTGATGGGGAGCGAAAGCGCCGGCGTTCCGGACAGCGTGGCGGATGCCGCCGATGCGAGGATCAGTATACCGATGAAGCCGGGACTCCGGTCGCTGAACGTAGCATTGGCGGCGGCCATGGTGCTGGGCGAGGCGCTGCGGCAAACTGCGTTGCCGCCGGCTGCTTCCGGTGATACTGGAAGAGACTGATTGTTCGAGGAACCGCCCATGGACAGCACCGCTCCGACTGAGCAGCACCCGACCGATGAGACGAAGGCCCGCGCGGTCGCGTGGTTCGCGGAGCTGCGCGACCGCATCTGCGCCGCTTTCGAGAGTATCGAAGACGAACTGACCGGCACGCATTCCGATATGCCAGCCGGGCGCTTCGAGCGCAAGGCATGGAACCGGCCGGATGCCGAGGGCGGCCATGGCGGCGGCGGCGTGATGTCGATCATGCGCGGCCGGGTGTTCGAGAAGGTCGGCGTCAACATCTCGACGGTCCACGGCTTCTTCAGCCCGGAATTCCGCAAGAACATGCCGGGAGCGGCGGAAGACGGCAGGTTCTGGGCGGCGGGAATCAGTCTGGTCGCGCATATGCGTTCCCCGCTCGTCCCGGCGGTCCACATGAACACGCGCCATATTATGACGTCGCTCGGCTGGTTCGGCGGCGGCGCCGACCTGACGCCGATGTTCCCGGCGGAGCGGGACGCGGCGGACTTCCACGCAGCACTCAAGGGAGCATGCGACGCCCACGGCCCGGAGTATTATGCGCGCTTCAAGGAATGGTGCGACCGCTATTTCTACCTGCCGCACCGGGACGAGCCGCGCGGCATCGGCGGCATCTTCTACGACAACCTGGACAGCGGCGACTGGGAAGCGGACTTCGCGTTCACCCGCGATGTCGGGCTGGCGTTCCTGGACGTCTATCCCCGCATCGTCCGCCGCCACATGAACGATCCCTGGACGCCCGAGCAGCGCGAGCACCAGTTGGTGCGGCGGGGCCGCTATGTGGAATTCAACCTTCTTTACGATCGCGGAACGACATTCGGGCTGAAGACCGGCGGGAACGTGGAAGCGATCCTGATGTCGATGCCGCCGGAAGTGAAGTGGCCGTAAGGATCAATCAAAGCTGCCAAAGCTGCGCCGCCGGTTCCTGAGCCAGCCGAACAGGATGGGTGCGACCAGTTCCAGCAGGAGGACGAAGGGCCAGGGTTCGCCGCGCCAGATCGCGTAGTTTGCCAGCAGGTTGGGCCAGCTTACCCCCATCATCGCGCGGGCAATAGTCACTTCCAGGGCTACGGAAAGGCCCAGCCAGAGGACGCCCGCCAATATAGCGCGCCCCAGCCAGCCGGGGCCGGCGGTCAGGCGGGCATGGAGCCATGCGACAAGCACGATCACGACCGCCGTGGACACGATGCGGTAGTTGAAGGCGTTGACCCCACCGATGCGGTCGGCAAGCACGCTGATGGAGAACGCGGCGTTGCCGAAGACGAAGCCGATCAGAACAGCCGCCAGGACGGCGGTGACGATCAGGGAGCGCATGGGGTGTCACCTCCTTTACGGTTCTCCGGCAAGCCGGGCGTGGAGTTCTCTCAAACAGTCTTCACGGGTCGGACGATAGTCCCGATCCTCCCACCAGCGCCCGATATCTTTCAAGAGTTGGCCGATGCGGGGTCCGCGAGGGATACCCAGTTCCAGCAGGTCGCGGCCTTGGAGCGGGAAATGGGGACTTTCCCATTGTGCCGCCGCCTGCACGACCACCGGCAGGCTTTCGGGGTCGTGCAGCAGCACAAGGTCTCGGGTCGTATCGATTCCGAAGCGATGCAATAACTGCCGTGGGTTCAATCTGGAAATCTCCGCCGGCGGCGCCGTCAGCAGCACCAGCCGGTCGGAATCGGCATTGGACAGCCGCAGCCGCTCCGCCACCCGCAAGGCGCCGTCGCGGCCGGTCTCCAGCAATGCCGCGAGGCGGAGCACCGGATCGTCCTGACCGGGCGCCGCATGCGTGAGGAAGGCCAGCCGGCCGATCGACGTGGCCTCCGGCAGCAGATGCTCCAGAATGCCGTGATCGAGCATCAGGCGCACCACGGGCACCGGATCGGCAGCGCGGAGCAGACGGAACATCTCTCCCTGGACACGTTCGCCGGACAGCTTGGGCAACTGCGAGGCCAGCTCGATGCAGGCTTGCAGGGCAGCCGGCTCAGGCGGCGTCAGCCCGTAATGGGCCTGGAAGCGGAAGAACCGGAGGAGGCGGAGCACGTCTTCGGTGATGCGGGCACGGGGATCGCCGACGAAGCGCACCCGGCCCGACCGCGCATCCTCCACCCCGCCGAACGGGTCGTAGAGAGTGCCGTCGATCGTGCAGAACAGGGCGTTCATCGTGAAATCGCGGCGCGACGCGTCGGTCATCCAGTCGTCGGTGAAGGCGACGCGGGCATGCCGCCCGAACGTCTCGACGTCATGACGCAGCGTCGTGATCTCGAAATGCGCCGGGGTGATGACGGCGGTGACGGTGCCGTGGTCGATCCCGGTCGGGATTGCGCGTATTCTTGCCGCCTCCAGCAGCCGTAAAACCCGCTCCGGCTCCGCATCGGTCGCTATGTCGATATCCTTGACGGCCCGTCGGAGCAGCGAGTCGCGGACGCAGCCGCCGACGAAGCGCGCCTGCGCGCCGTCGGCGGTGATCGCTTCGAAGACGCGCCGGGTTTCCGGAGCGGCCATGGTGGGCGGAAGTTCGATGCTGCCTGCGGGGATCACGGGCGCGGAGCCGCTGGCGAAGCCGGACCCGGCA
>DASQKT010000196.1:0-12455 GCA_035630415.1 Skermanella sp. | reverse complement strand
CAAACTCAGGACATTCCTGGTGCATCCAGATGAGCCAGTCGGCCAATAACGGATGCCATAAAGTGAGTTCACCGCCAAGACTGACGACGTCCTCCCGCCCCGGCGGAAGGGCCACTTGATAGCGGGCACGCTCCCACACCTGAATGAGGGTCACAGCGTGCTGGACGAAGCGCTCTCCGGCAGGCGTCAGACGCGCCCCCGCCTTGTTGCGGACAAACAACCGGCGGCCGAGTTGTTCCTCCAGCGCCCGGATCCGGGCGCTCACGGCCGTCTGGGTCAGGTGCAGACGCTCCGCGGCGATGCCAAAGCTGCCACTTGCCAAGACTTCGAGAAACGTGCGAGCCAGATTGATGTCCATAACTTTTATATGAATAATCTTGCTGAGATCATCAACCAAAATTCATTGGTTTGCAGGGAAAATGTACGGCACGATTGTCGCAGGAAACCGTCAATTTACTTGCCTGCTATGTTGAATAGAGCGGGCCGATAGGCGTGATCTAGAAGACGCGGCGGATGGAGTTGGAGGATATGAGCGATACAGAACACCGCGGTTCCGGACTGAATGAGACGCAGTGGCAGCAACTCAAAACTCTGACGGCATCCCTCAATCCAGCTCAAACCACTTGGGTCAGCGGTTTCTTCGCTGGGCTCGACTACGCTGCCAGGGCCGACCTGCTTCCCGAGAATGGGACAGCGGTTACATCCCCCATTTCCGATCCGGCAAACGTGCCCAGCACCCGTACATTGACGGTCCTCTATGGCACTGAAACCGGCAACAGTGCTGCCCTGGCGACAACGCTGACCAAACAGGCCGAGGCATGCGGCCTCCGTGTCACCATGCATGACATGGCGGCTTACAAGTACCGGCAGCTCAAGAATGAACAGGATCTTGTAGTCATCGCAAGCACCTATGGCGAGGGCGATCCGCCGCAGTCCGCCGCTGGATTCTTCGAGTTCATCGAGGGACACAAGGCCCCGAAGCTGCCGGACCTGCGCTTTGCCGTCCTGGCGCTCGGCGATTCCACCTACGAGTACTACTGTGAAGCCGGCAAACGCCTCGACCGTCGCCTTGAGGAGTTAGGCGCGCACCGGCTGAAGCCCAGGGTAGACTGCGACGTGGACTATGACGAACCAGCGGCGGCATGGATCGCCGACATTCTGACAAGCCTTGACAGTCGGCGGACCCAGACCGGCGCAGCCATCACTCCTGTTCACCCTGCCCCTTCAGCTCAAACGGACACTCCGGTCTTCGATAAGCGCAATCCGTTTGCGGCTACCATCATCGAGAACATCGTCCTCACGGGACGCGGCTCGTCGAAGGAGACGCGGCATGTCGAACTGTCGCTCGAGGACTCCGGCCTGACCTATGAACCGGGCGATGCGCTCGGCTTCATGCCAGGCAACGACCCTGCTTCGATCGAAGCGGTTTTGGCGGCTCTCGATCTCACACCTTCGGCTCTGGTCAAGATCAAGGGAGAACCAACTCCGCTGGGTGAGGCCCTACGGAGTTATCTTGAGATCACCACGCTGACCCCGCGCTTTCTCGATCATTGGGCCGGGATCTCGGATGCGGACGCGCTGGTGCGGCTGACGCAGCCCGACCATGCCGACGAGCGCGCATCCTTTATTCGCAGCCATCACATCATCGATGTGATCCGGCACTTTCCGGTGAATAAAATAGATGCCGAAACCTTTGTCACCGGCCTGCGACCGCTTCAACCCAGGCTCTATTCCATCGCATCAAGCCTTGCAGTCTCTCCGGACGAGGCGCATCTGACTGTCGCGACCGTCCGTTACGATCTTCACGGCGAGCTGCGCCAAGGTGTTGCATCCGGTCATCTGGCCACTCGCGCCGAGCTGGATGGGCAGTTGCTGGTCTATATCCAGAAAAACCCGCATTTCCGGCTTCCCGCAGATGACGTTCCCATCATCATGATCGGTGCCGGGACCGGCATTGCGCCCTACCGCGCTTTCATGCAGGAGCGCGAGGCGCGTGGCTCATCCGGACAATCCTGGCTCTTCTTCGGCGAGCGCAACTTCCGGACCGATTTCCTCTACCAGACCGAATGGCAGTCACTGATCAAGGACGAGATCCTCACCCGCATGGATGTGGCCTTCTCGCGCGACCGGAACACCGACGGTGGGGGAAAGGTTTACGTTCAGCACCGGCTCAAGGAGCGTTCCCGCGACCTGTTCGCCTGGCTTGAGGAAGGGGCGCATCTTTATGTCTGCGGCGACGCGGCGCGGCTGGCTCCCGATGTCCACCTGGCACTGGCGGCGATCGTGGCTGAAGAAGGTGGCCTGGGTGCCGCCGCCGCGGAAGATTATCTCCAGCGTCTTCAGCGGGATCGCCGTTATCAACGCGATGTTTATTGAGCCCGATATTTATTGAGAACACCGACATGACCATGACCCTCTCGTCGTCCGACCGCAGCCGTGATCTGTCGCAGCCTCTGGAACGGCTCGGCCCGGATGAAAGCCTGAAGGCATCGAGCGACCAGCTTCGCGGCTCGATCGCCCAAGGGCTGCTCGACCGCCTCACGGGCGCCGTCTCGCCGGACGACACCAAGCTGATGAAGTTTCACGGCATCTATCAGCAGGACGACCGTGACCTGCGTGACGAGCGCAGGCGCCAGAAGCTTGAGCCAGCGTATCAGTTCATGGCCCGCGTGCGCCTGCCGGGCGGCGTGTGCACGCCGGCGCAGTGGCTGAAAATGGACGAACTTGCCCGCGCCTATGGCCAGGAGACGCTGCGGCTGACGACGCGGCAGACCTTTCAGTTCCACTGGCTGCTCAAGCACGACCTGAAGGCGACGATCCAGGGCCTTCATGAGGTGCTGCTTGATACGATCTCCGCCTGCGGCGACGATGCCCGCGGCGTGATGTGTTCCGTCAATCCGCATCTGTCGGCACTCCATGCCGAGGTCTACGCCCTGTCCAAGCAAGCAAGCGACTATGCCATCCCCCGGATGAGGGCGTATCATGAGATCTGGTACGGCCAGGAGCGGGTCGCGTCTTCCGAACCGGAGGAACCGTTCTATGGCAGCACCTACATGCCACGAAAGTTCAAGATCGGCTTCGCCATTCCGCCGGTCAACGACATCGACGTCTATGCCCAGGATCTGGGATTCATCGCTATCGCTGACGAGACGGGCTTGCAGGGTTTCAACGTCGCGATCGGCGGCGGCCTGGGGCGCACCGATCAGGCGCCCGCCACATATCCGCGCCTGGCCGATGTCATCGGCTTCGTCAAGCCGGATGACGTTCTCGCGGTCTGCAATGCGGTCATGGCGGTGCAGCGGGACTATGGCGATCGCAAGGAGCGGTCTCACGCGCGCTTCAAATACACGATCGACGACCGGGGTCTCGACTGGATCAAGGCCGAGATCGAGCGACGGCTGGGATTCGAGCTGGATGCGGCACGCGCATACGACTTCGTCTCGAACGGCGACGCCATCGGCTGGCGGACCGGCGACGATGGCCGCCATCACTTGACGCTGTTCATCGAGAACGGCCGTATCGCCAACCTGCCCGGCCGGGCCCTGATGGACGGTTTCCGGGACATCGCGAAAATTCATGACGGAACGTTCCGGCTGACGCCGAACCAGAACCTGACGATCGCGCAAATCTCTGATGAGAAACGGCCCGAAATCGAGCGATTGCTGGAGAAGCATGGATTGTGCGGACTCAACCGGCAGAGCGCCCTGCGGCTCAATTCGATGGCCTGCGTTGCCCTACCGACCTGCAGTCTCGCCATGGCGGAGAGCGAGCGCTACCTGCCTTCGCTTCTGACACGGATCGAGATGCTGCTCGATCGCCATCACCTCACCAGCGAGCCCATCACCATCCGCATGAGTGGCTGCCCGAACGGCTGTTCGCGGCCCTACATCGCCGAGATTGGTCTCTCCGGACGGGCACCGGGCAAGTACAACCTTTATCTCGGCGGCGGCTTTCACGGCCAGAGGCTCAACCGGATGTACCTGGAGAACGTCGGGGAAGAGGCCATTCTCGCGGCACTCGACACCACGCTCGGCCATTACGCCCGCGAGCGGTTGGAGGCGGAGCCTTTCGGGGATTTCGTCATCCGAGCCGGCTACGTGAAGGAAGTAAAAACCGGAAAGGACTTCAATAACTGATCCAGTCGCGGGACCGAATCCACGCAGGGAAACAGGGATATGACGGACAACAGGTCACCACGGACCATCGCCGCCGCCAACGGCATCGGCCAGGATGCGGCCTTTGGGGCGGTGGCGCCACCGATATATCTGGCGAGCAGCTACAAATTCGGGGGGTTCGAGCAGCCCGGAGCTTATGACTATTCCCGAACCCGCAATCCGACGCGCGATCAGCTTGCTGACACGCTCGCCAAGTTGGAGGGCGGCGCCGGGGCTGTCGTCGTCGCGAGCGGCATGGCCGCGATCGACCTGGTCCTGTCCCGACTTGAGCCGGGCGAGCGCGTGGTGGCGCCGCATGACTGTTACGGCGGTACCCAGCGGTTGCTCAGCCTCCGCGCAGCTAAAGGCCAGTTCGACGTCGTTTTCATCGACCAGAACGATGCCGCCGCTGTCGATACAGCCATTGCGGCGGGCCGGCCGAAACTGGTGCTCATTGAGACGCCCAGCAATCCGCTCATGCGTGTCGTCGATATCGCCGCAATCGCGAAGAAGGCCAAAGCGGCGGGGATAGCCGTCGCCGTCGACAACACCTTTCTGTCACCCGCATTACAGCAGCCGATTGCACTCGGCGCAGATTTCGTCATCCATTCCACCACCAAATACCTTAACGGCCACTCGGATGTCGTCGGCGGCGCTGTGATCGCCGCGGAAGCCGAGGACGCTGCCGCCTTAGCGGTCTGGGCCAATGTTACGGGTGTGACCGGCTCCCCCTTCGACGCCTACCAGACGCTAAGAGGGATTCGAACGCTGTTCCCCCGTATCGAGAGCCAGCAGCGGAACGCCGAGGCGGTCGCCGCATTCCTTGACGCGCAGCCGCAGGTGAAGGCCGTTCATTATCCTGGTCTGCCGTCGCATCCTGGCTTTGAGACCGCCAGAAGGCAGCAGCGCGGTTTCGGCGCAATGCTCAGCTTTGAACTCGGGGGCGGACTCGAGGAAGTTCGGCGTTTCGTCAACGCGGTTCGTATCTTCACCCTCGCCGAATCCCTCGGGGGCATCGAAAGCCTCGTGGCCCATCCGGCGACCATGACTCATGCCAGCATGGATCCGCAGGCAAGGCGCATCGCCGGGATCACGGACACGTTGCTGAGATTGTCGGTCGGGCTCGAGAGCGAGAGTGACCTTCTCGGGGATCTGGCGCAGGCTCTACGATGTGCCAAAAACGGAGCGGAAGCGTTGGCGCCATGATGCATGATGCTGAAAATACTCGCGCGTTGACCGGCTCTATTTTGCTGGAAGCGCTCCTCCAAACCTCGTCGGACGCCATCGTGGTGTCGGATGCCGAGGGCAGGATCGTGTTCTGGAATCCCGGAGCTATCCGCATCTTCGGCTTCGATGCGGTAGAGGCCGTGGGTCAGTCGCTCGATCTGATCATTCCCGAGAAGCTCAGAGCCCGCCACTGGCAGGGCTACCGGCATGTCATGGCGACAGGCCACAGCCGTTACGGCGAAGGCGATCTGCTGTCGGTCCCGGCCCTGACAAAAGACGGACGGCGGATCTCGGTCGAATTCACCATCGTGATGCTGCGCGACGAGCACGGGACCGCAGCCGGAATGGCCTCGATCATGCGCGACAGCACGGACCGCTTCGAGGAAATGAAGTCCCTCCGGCGGAGGATTGCGGAATTGGAGAGTGCGGCGCCACCGGCATGATGGGATGTTAATAGCGAATTATTTCCCAGACCAGATTGACTGCGAAGACACGGCGCAGAAAGCTCCGTCCATGCGGAGCGGTTTTGCTGGCAGGGCGCATCGGCACTCCTCGGAAGTGGTGATCAACGATCGTTACCGACCATGTTGATGAAGGTCCAAAAGCCGTCCCTATCCTGACCAGCATCACCGACGCGAGTTGCCCGCGAGAACCATGATAACAGGCATCCAGGAAAATTATTTAGCTCCCGCTCACCTCTCGATGACCTGTTCGGCGTCACGGTGCTGACGTAATTCGGGCGCGCTGCGCCTAGGCTCGAGATCGTCATGACGCTCAAACGCGCCGCCGTCTCCGGCGGTCCTGAATTTTTGAACGGTCGCCTCGGTCCTGTACTGGGATACGCCAAGACTGCGCAGCGCATACTCCATCAGCCCGAACGCCAGCTCGCGCTCGCCCATGATCGCCACCCCGATTCCCTGCCGCTCCAGATATGCGACCTCGCTCTCGCTGTGGGTCCGGACCGCCGTGTCGATCCTTGGATTGATCTGGCGGGCAAGTTCAATGATCCGGCGCGTCTGGTATCCTTCGGGGGTGGCGATCAGGAGCAGCCGAGCCCGGGCGATACACGCCTCCTCCAGTACGCCAGGCGTCGATGCATCGCCGTAGATCGCAAGCACGCCGCGGGCCCGCAGATCCTCGACCCGACGCCGATCCTGGTCGATCACGACGATAGGCAGACCTTCCGCCTTCAGGCCCGCTCCGATGACACTGCCGACCCGGCCGTATCCGACGACGACAGCGTGATCCGCCAAGCCGCCCTCATCGACGTCGGGGAGGGCCGAGAGAACCTCACATCCCTGGCGCTCCAGCCGGGCGGTGAGCTGCGGGTGTTGCCTCAGCCAGACGCCGAGACGGTCAAGGGCTGCGAAGACCAGGGGGTTGAGAGTGATCGACAATAGTGCGCCTGCCAGGATCAGATCCCGCCCTTCGGCCGGCAGCAGGCCGAGCACTACGCCCAGCCCAGCAAGGATAAACGAGAATTCGCCGATCTGCGCCAGGCTTGCCGAGACCGTCAGGGCCGTCGCCACCGGATAGCCGAACGCCAGAACGATCCCGAACGTCACCACAGATTTGCCGAGAACGATCACCAGCACGACAGCCAGGACGGCAAGCGGCTCCCGCATCAGGATCGAGGGGTCGAACAGCATGCCGATCGAGACGAAGAACAGGACGGCGAAGGCGTCCTGAAGTGGCAGCGAGTCGGCTGCGGCCTGATGGCTGAAATCGGACTCGCTGAGGATCACTCCGGCAAAGAAGGCGCCAAGGGCGAAAGACACGCCGAACAGTTCCGCTGAGGCAAACGCGATGCCGAGAGCCGTGGCGAGCACCGACAACGTGAACAGTTCCCGGGACCCGATCCGGGCGACGTGCTCCAGTACCCAGGGGATGACACGCCTGCCGACGATCAGAACAAGTGCCAGGAACAAGGCCACCTTGGCCAGCGTCACGGTCAGCGTCAGGAAAAGACTATCGCCTCCGACATACCGCCCTGGATCGCGGGAGTTATCGCTCAGTACACCGGCCAGGGCTGGCAGGAGAACCAGAGCCAGCACCATGGCAAGATCCTCGACGATCAGCCAGCCGACGGCGATGCGGCCGTTGACTGAGTCGAGGGTATTGCGCTCCTCAAGAGCGCGCAGCAGAACAACCGTGCTGGCGACTGAGAGTGCCAGGCCGAACACCAGGCCAGCTCCTAGTGACCAGCCCCACAGGTGCGCAGCGCCAGTGACAAGTGCTGTCACCACCGTGATCCGCCCCAACGCACCGGGAACGGCGATACCGCGCACCGCCAGCAGGTCCCTGAACGAGAAATGCAGGCCGACACCAAACATCAACAGGATGACGCCGATCTCCGCAAGCTGACCCGCCAGCTTCTCATCCGCGACGAAGCCTGGGGTGAAGGGGCCCACGGCGACACCAGCCAGCAGGTAACCGACCAGCGGCGGCAGCTTCAGTTTGCTCGTGACGATGCCTCCGACGAAGGCGAAGACCAGGCACAAAACGAGATTGGCGATCAGGCTGGTCTCAGGGGCCATCGGGGATCTTTCGTTGTCCGGGAGGGTGGTTCCCATTCCCCAGAACCTGCTTGTGATATGGGAGGCGAGTGTCCCATATCAACCAAATTGGATTATCTTGAACTTATTTCCGCCATTCTCCATATCACGGTCATGTTAAGCTCTGAACAGTGTCGTGCCGCTCGCGCACTCCTCAACTGGACCCAGGAAGACTTGGCGGTGCGTGCCGGCGTCAGTCGCAGCACGGTGCGCGGGTTCGAGCGAGGCGAGCATGAACTCCAGCGGGCCAGCGCTGCCATGATCCGCATGACTCTGGAACAGGCTGGCGTGATCCTCATCGAAGCCGATGAGCAGGGAGCAGGAGCGCGGCTCCAGTCACCTCACAGGTCTGATCAACCAGATGCGCGTTAGGGCATGGCTGCATCAAGTCTACCAAGAGCGTTCAACGAGATCATCTCCGAAACAAGTCGCGGCTTATCTTCATGTGCGTTCGATGACTTTGGCGCTTACCTGAGTTTGAGGAGAGCCACCTGGAAGATCGGGCGGTGACGGAAGTGGCGGTGGCGGTGGCGGCACCTCGTCGCAGCCTTCGCTGCGGTCGCGGTACAGCGCCGCGCGCGCCAGCAGCATCAGGGTGACGGGTGTGGTGGCGGCCATGAGGACCGCGATCAGCAGCTCGTGCAGCACCAGGCGCGTCTGCAGAACGGAAAAGAACAGCATGGAGGCGAGCAGCACGCAGCTGATCCCCATCGTGGTGCCCAGCGTCGGAGCATGAATCCGCTCGTAGAAGCTTCCGAGCCGCAGCAGACCGAGCGAACCGGTCAGCGCCAGTCCGGCCCCGAGCAGAAGGAGCAACGCTGTCGGCAGCGCCGCCCAGGCTGGAAGATCCGCCGCGTTTGTCATTCAATCACCTCTCCGCGCATGAGGAACTTCGCCAGCGCCGCCGTTGCGACGAAGCCGAGCAGGGCGATGATCAGAGCCGCCTCGAAGTAAAGCGTGCTGCCGGTCCGTATGCCGAAGGTCAGCAGCAGCATCGTGGCGTTGACATAAAGGGTGTCCAGTCCAAGCACCCGGTCCTGTGCGCGCGGGCCCCGCAGCAACCTGTACGCAGCACAGGCCATGGCCAGGGTCAGGAGGATCTGAGCCAGGAGAATGGACCAGCTCAACAGTTCCGTGCTCATTCGAATATCTCCACCAGTCGCTTTTCATAGCGGCCCTTGATGATCCGCACCCATTCCTCCTCGTCGATCAAATCGAGGACGTGCAGAAGCATGGTGTTGTCGGCGGAATCATACTCGACCCAGAGGGTGCCAGGCGTGGCCGTGATGATGCAGGCCAGCGCTGCCAGGCCGTAGGGAGCGCGCATGTCGAGCGGAATTCTCACGAAACCGGATTTCCGCTGCCGCGTCGCCGGAAGCAGGATAATCCGGGCAACGGCCCAGTTGGAGCGGACGATTTCGGCCAGAACCACCAGTGCGAGCCTAAAGGCCGCGCGCGGTCGCCGGAGCCTAGTCCTCGGCGGGGTGAGCGTCAGCAGCACCCGCGCAGCACCGATTGCCAGGATGCTGCCCAGGATGATGGTCCCTGGAGTGAGGCTCCCGGTCAGCAGCAGCCACAGGGTCAGCAGGGCCACGGTCAACAGGGGAAAGGGAAGCCAACGGCTCATGGGCCACCTTTCTCGACCTGCTCCGGCGCCTGGGGCGCCGGCACTACGCTCCGGACATAGTCCCGCGGCACATGGAGCGACTGGGCGGTTGCTTCCATGTAGCGCATGACCGGACCCGCCTGAATGGTGAGTGCCAGGCACAGGGCGAGCAGCAGCATAATCGGAACAACCTCACTCACCTGCACCCGCGGCACCTGGGCTGCCGGCGACGCCCAGAACGCGTCGATGCCGGCGCGGGTCATAGCGATGACTGTTGCCAGTCCAGACAGGATCAGGGCGGCGAGCAGCGCCCAGGTGGTGGCGGACACGCCGTCGCCGGAGCCGAGCAGGGGCGCCAGCATGGCGAATTTGGCGAGAAAACCGGAGAGAGGCGGCAGCCCCGCCAGCAGAAGGGCACAGCTGATGAAGCCCATGCCCAGCACCGCCATGGTTCCCGGAATGGCAAGTCCGATTTCCTCCTCCTCGTCCGCATCCTCATCGTCGCCGAACGCTTCCCGCGTCACGGCCAGCACGTCCGCTCCGACTTCCCGGCCGCGCTCGATCAGCTCGATCACAAGAAAGAAGGCGGCGATCGCGAGGACGGAGCTGGTCAGGTAGAAGAGCGCGCCGCCGGTCACCGCGACCTGACCGGTGCCGATCGCCGCCAGCAGCGTACCGGAGGAGACCAGCACGCTGGCGCCAGCCAGCCGCGCCATGTTCTGCGTCGCCAGCACCGCCAGGGAGCCGAAGGCGATGGTCAGCAGCCCGCCGATCATCAGCCAGGTGCCGCCAAATCCAGCCGAGTCGCCTGCACTCTCACCGAACATCAGCAGCCACAGCCGGAGTACGGCGTAGATGCCGACCTTGCTCAGGATCGAGATGATGGCGGCCGAGGCAGTGCCGGCGGCAGCGTAGGTGGTGGGCAGCCAGAAGCCGAGGGGCCACATCCCTGCCTTGATCAGAAAGGCGATGCCCAGGATCGCGGCGCCGACTTCAACCAGGGCTCGATCCTCGGCCCGAAGACCGGCGATCCGGCCCGCGAGGTCGGCCATGTTGAGCGTGCCGGCGAGGCCGTAAATCATGCTCACCCCGATCAGGAAGAGCAGGGATGCCACCAGGTTGATCGCGACGTAGTGCAGACCTGCCCGGACACGGGCAATGCCGGAGCCGTGCAGGGCCAGCCCGTACGAGGCGGCCAGCATGACCTCGAAAAAGACGAACAGGTTGAAGAGATCACCGGTCAGGAAAGCGCCGTTGAGCCCCATCAGCTGGAACTGGAACAGGGGGTGAAAGTGTGCTCCCGCCCGCTGCCAGTGGGCCAGCGAGAACGTCAGGGCAGCAAGCCCGAGGACGGCGGTCAGCACCAGCATCAGTGCCGAGAGCCGATCCAGCACCAGCACGATGCCGAACAGCGAGGGCCAGTCGCCCAGCCGGTACACGCGCACTGCGGCCTCGTCCGTACCCGCCGTGATACCGTCTGCCAGAAGCAGTAGCAGGAGCGCCGATGCGAGCTGCAGGAGCGCCGAGGTCATGCCGAACGCTGCCTTGAGCGGGCGTCGGCGCTCGCCGATCAGCAGCATCAGCGTTCCGGCCAGGAGCGGGATAACGATCGGCGCAATCGTCAGGTGGTCCATCCAGCCGCTCAACGCTCCTGCTCCTTTCCATCAACATGGTCGGTCCCTGTCAGGCCGCGCGCGGCGAGAAGCAGCACGAGGAACAGGGCGGTCGTGGCGAAGCCGATGACGATGGCGGTGAGGACCAGCGCCTGGGGCACCGGGTCGGCGTGCAGGGCAAGGTCGCCCGCCATGCCTTTTTCCAGCACGGGGGCGGCACCCGTGCGGAGCCCGCCGGTCGAAAAGATGAACAGGTTGACGGCGTAGGACAGCAGCGAGAGGCCGATGATCACCTGGAAGGTGCGCGGCCGCAGCAGCAGCCAGACGCCGGATCCGGTCAGCACGCCGATACCGAGTGCCAGGATAAGCTCCATCAATCCTCTCCCGCCGGAACGTGCTGGGGCGCCGATGCCGGAACCTTCGTCGGCGCTGGATGTGTGCCGACAATTCGCGGCGTGGCGCGGTGGCCGCGAACCGACTGGTGAGCGATCGCGATCAGCATCAGCACGGTGGCGCCGACCACGAGCGTGAACACGCCGATATCGAAGATCAGGGCGCTCGCGGTTGGAATCTCTCCGATGATGGGCAGATCCGCGTAAGCAAAGTAGGAGGTCAGGAAGGGCCGGCCGAACAGCCAGGCTGCCAGCCCGGTGCCGGTAGCGAGCAGCAGCCCGACGCCGATCCAGCGCAGCGGACTGATCCGCAGGCGGGCTTCAGCCCATTGTGTTCCGCCGACCATGTACTGGATGATTATCGCGATCGACGCGGTCAGCCCCGCCGAGAACCCGCCGCCCGGCAGGTCGTGACCGCGCAGCAGCAGGAACAGCGCCACCACGCAGATCACCGGGAACAGCAGCCGGGTAAGGACGGCGGGTATCAGCAGCCAGTCGGCGACGGTGTCGCCTTCGCTCCGATCGGGTCGCGCAATGTCATAGGCGCTCTGGTCGCGCTGCTGCTCCGGGATGTCCACACTGTCCGGGGCCGGGCGGAAGCGCCGCAGCAGCGCGTAGACGGTCAGCGCCACAGCACCCAGCACGGTGATCTCGCCCAGGGTATCAAAGCCGCGGAAATCCACCAGGATCACGTTGACCACGTTGGTGCCGCCGCCCTCGCTGTAGGCCCGTTCCAGGAAGTGCTGCGCCAGGAGTTCGGGAGGGAACCGCGTCATCACGCTGAAAGCGAGGGCAGCCATGCCGGCGCCGGCCGTAACGGCGATGGCGAGGTCGCGCAGGCGGCGCGTCATGGTGATCGCCTCGGACGCGCGAGAACCAGGAACGTCGAAGCGCTTCGGCAGCCAGCG
>DASQKT010000195.1:0-5250 GCA_035630415.1 Skermanella sp. | reverse complement strand
GACCTCGCCCACGACGCAATCCTCTCGACGGACGCCCGGCAGCGCATCGTGCTGTTCAACCCGGCGGCGGAGAAGATGTTCGGCTACCGGGCGGACGAGATTGTCGGCAGATGCCTGTCGCTGCTGATTCCCGAACCGCTGCGGACCGCCCATGCGGAACAGTTCGACGGCTTCTTCCGGGAAGGCATCGAATCGCGGACCATGGTGGACCGGCCGGAAGTGAGCGGACTGCACCGCGACGGTAGCGTCTTTCCCATGGAAGTGTCGCTTTCCCGGTCGGAGGGACCGGACGGGCCGCTGTTCACCGCGATGATCCGCGACATCACCGACCGCAAACGGACGGAGGCCGAGTTGCGGTTGCTCGCCACGACCGACCCGCTGACCGGACTCGCCAACCGGCGCCACCTGATCGAGCGGGCGGAGCGGGAGTTGCTGCGCCTTCAGCGATTCGAAAGTCCCTTCAGCCTGATGACGCTTGACATCGATCATTTCAAGCGGATCAACGACACCTACGGCCACGCCAGCGGCGACCGTGCCCTGTGCGCCCTAGCCGCGACCTGCATCGGGCTGCTGCGGGAGATCGACATGGTCGGGCGCATGGGGGGCGAGGAGTTCACCATCGTCCTGCCGGAAACCGTTGCGGACGAGGCGATGCTGGTGGCGGACCGGATCAGGCGCGGGATAGCCGATATCCGCTGCGATTCCGATACGCCGGGACTGGATTTCGGCTTGAAGGTGAGCATCGGGGTTGCGGAATGTTCGCCTGACGAGACCCGGATCGAGCAGCCCCTGGCACGGGCCGACCGTGCGCTCTACGAAGCCAAGGCAGCCGGGCGCGACCGCGTTCTCCTCGGCTGAGGGTCCCCGCCGGGAACTCACCACAAGTTTGCTGCAAGCGGCATCCCGATGTGGCACCGTTGACGTCACCATGAAACAGATACTCTCGATCCAGTCCCACGTCGCCTTCGGTTATGTCGGCAATCGTGCGGCCGTATTTCCGCTCCAGCGCCTCGGCTACGATGCGATGGCGGTCAACACCGTCCAGTTTTCGAACCATACCGGCTATGGATCGTGGACCGGTCAGGTCTTCTCGCCGGCCCATATCGCGGAGGTGATCGACGGCATCGCCGCGCGCGGCGCGCTGGAAAGCTGCGACGCCGTGCTCTCGGGCTACATGGGCGGGGCCGCCTTGGGCCAGGTCATCGTCGAGACGGTCAGGCGGGTGCGCGCGGCCAAGCCGGAGGCGGTCTATTGCTGCGACCCCGTCATGGGCGATGTCGGGCGCGGCTTCTTCGTCAACGAGGACATTCGCGCCTTCATGCGGGCGGAGGCGGTGCCGGCGGCCGACATCATCACGCCGAACCAATTCGAGCTGGAATTCCTCACCGGGCGGGAAGTCCATTCGCTTGCCGACGCCCTTGCAGCGGCAAAGGCGGTGCGGGCGATGGGGCCGAAGCTGGTGCTGCTGACCAGCCTGACGCGCGACGAGGCTCCGGCCGATTCGATCGAGATGCTGCTGGACACGCCGGACGGCGCGTTCCTGGTGGCGACCCCGCGCCTGCCGCTCGACCCGCCGCCCAACGGCGCGGGGGACTGCGTGGCGGCCGTGTTCCTGGCGAAGTACCTGGAGACCGGCGACCCGGCGAAGGCGCTGGGACACGCGGCGGCGGCGATATACGCCGTCTTCTCGGCGACGCTGAAGGCCGGCACGCGGGAGCTTCAGCTCATCGCGGCGCAGGACGAGCTGGTCGCCCCTCAGCGAATTTTCGAGGTCCGGAAAGTCTGACGAAAGAAAAAAGGCGCGGTCCCGGCGGGGTCCGCGCCTTTTCTACTTACCGCCGCCGATTACTTCTTCAGGTAATCGCGGGCCAGCACTTCGGCGATCTGAACCGCGTTGAGTGCAGCGCCCTTCCGCAGGTTGTCGGCGACCACCCACATGTTCAGGCCATTCTCGACCGAGATGTCCTCGCGGATGCGGGACACGAAGACCGGATCGTCGCCGGCCGTTTCGACCGGGGTGACGAAGCCTTCCTCGGCCAGATGATCGATCACGTTGACGCCGGGGGCGGCGCGCAGCGCTTCACGGGCTTCGTCGGCGCTGATCGGCCGCTCGAACTCGATGTTGACCGATTCGGAGTGGCTGATGAAGACAGGCACGCGGACGCAGGTGGCGGTCACGAGGATCTTCGGATCGAGGATCTTCTTGGTCTCGACCACCATCTTCCACTCTTCCTTGGTCGAGCCGTCATCCATGAAGACGTCGATCTGGGGAATCACGTTGAAGGCGATCTGCTTGGCGAACTTCCGCTTCTCGATCGGATCGTTGACGTAGACGGCGCGGGTCTGGTTGAACAGTTCGTCCATCGCGTCGCGCCCCGCACCCGACACCGACTGGTACGTGGACACGACCACGCGCTTGATCTTGGCCAGATCGTGCAGCGGCTTCAGCGCCACGACCATCTGGATGGTCGAGCAATTGGGGTTGGCGATGATGCGGCGCTTGGTGTAGCCGGCGATGGCCTCGGGGTTCACTTCCGGCACGACCAGCGGCACGTCCGGGTCCATGCGGAAATGGGACGTGTTGTCGATCACGACGCAGCCGGCCGCAGCCGCCTTGGGCGAATACTCGGCAGACACTTTGCCGCCGGGGGACGACAAGGCGATGTCCCAGCCCCGGAAATCGAACTTCGCCAGATCCTGGACGTCGAGGATCTGATCCTCGCCGAAGGAGACCTGCTTACCGACGGATTTCTCGGACGCCAGGGCCACCACCTCGTCGACGGGGAATTTGCGCTCGGCCAAGGTAGTCAGGATTTCACGCCCGACATTCCCGGTGGCGCCGATTACCGCGATTCTGTAGCCCATGATGCGTTCCTGCTTTTCTCTCTGCTGCCGCCACGACTCTGGCATGTCTCCAGCCATGGCGCAGGTATGTTTTTGGATGGCCCCCATGACCATCCGGCAAACCCCATTGAATTATTCCGATCCCGGCCCGTTTGCAAGATCAAGCCATACCCTACATGACAATTCAGGGAGGACAAAATGGCGCGCAAGTACGGGACCTATGCGGAGTTCTGGCCTTACTACCTCGCCGAACATGGCAGACCCGGTACCAGAGCATGGCATTACACCGGGACGGCATTGGCCCTGACGCTGCTTCTGGCAGCCTTGGTTACGCTGAATCCCTGGCTCGTCCTCGCCGCCATCATCTCCGGCTATGCCTTCGCCTGGATCGGCCACATGCTGGTCGAACACAACCGTCCGGCGACCTTCACGTATCCGCTATGGTCCCTGGCCAGCGATTTCCGTATGTTCTTCCTTTTCGTGACGGGCCGCATGGGTGTGGAACTGCGCCGTCACGGCATCAACCCATCCAAAGCGGAGCCGGCGTGAGCAGCACTTCATTGCAGGAAACCATCGCCGAGGCGATCCAGAAAACGGACAAGTCCTTCTTCAACGAGGACTACATGAAGCAGGCCATGGCGGTCATCACCTCGCTCCGCAAGGCCGGCTACGAGATCGTGCCCAACAAGGCATCCGACGGTTTGGTCGACTTCGCCTGTGACAACCTGCCCTTCGGCCGGCTCAAGCAACAGGACTTCATCAAGGAGTTGTACGTGCTGCTGGTCGAGAATGCCCGGCGGTTTCCGCAATAGAAGACCGATACCTGCTAAGCTTGTGAGCAAAAAAGCCCGCCGGATCGCTCCGGCGGGCTTTTTTGTCGGTTTCGGAGCAGAAGCTTACGCCGCGACGGCCACTTTCTCCAGTTCGCGGATGATCGAGTCGCCCATGACGGAGGTCGAGCAGCGGGCCATGCCGGGGGCCATGATGTCCGAGGTGCGGGTGCCGCCGTTCAGGACGTTCTGGACAGCCTTCTCGATTAGGCCGGCGTCCTCGTTCATGTCGAACGAGTAGCGCAGCATCATGGCGAAGCTGAGCAGCGTCGCGATCGGGTTGGCGAGGTCGCGGCCGGCGATGTCGGGGGCCGAACCATGCACCGGCTCGTACAGGGCGCGGCGGCGACCCGTTTCGTCCGGAGCGCCGAGCGAAGCCGACGGCAGCATGCCGAGCGAGCCGGTCATCATGGCGGCTTCGTCCGACAGCATGTCGCCGAACAGGTTGTCGGTGACGATCACGTCGAACTGCTTGGGGTTCTTGATCAGCTGCATGGCGCAGTTGTCGGCGTACATGTGGGAAAGCTGCACGTCGGAATATTCGGCCTGATGCAGCTTCGTCACTTCCTGACGCCACAGCAGCCCGGATTCCATCACGTTGGCCTTCTCGACCGAGCAGAGCTTGTTCTGACGCTTGCGCGCCAGTTCGAACGCGACGCGGGCGACGCGCTGGATCTCCGCCGTGGTATAGACCTGGGTGTTGATGCCCCGGCGCTGGCCGTCGGGCAGTTCCTCGATCCCGCGCGGCTCGCCGAAATAGACGCCGCCGGTCAGTTCGCGGACGATCATCAGGTCGAGGCCGCGAACGATGTCGGGCTTGAGGGTCGAGGCATCGACCAGGGCGTCGAACACGGTCGCCGGACGCAGGTTGGCGAACAGGCCGAGTTCCTTGCGGAGCCGGAGCAGACCGGCTTCCGGCCGCTTGTCGAAACCGATGTTGTCCCACTTGGGACCGCCGACCGCACCGAGCAGAACGGCATCGACGCTCAACGCGTCGGCCATCGTCTCATCGCTGACCGGCACGCCATACTGGTCGATGGCGGCGCCGCCGACCAGACCGTCCTGAACGTCGAACGTGACTTTACGCCTACGATCCATCCAGTCGATCACGCGGCGTACCTGGCGCATAACTTCCGGGCCAATACCATCACCGGGCAGTATCAGCAGCTTCTTATTGGCGGACATCGCGTGGTTTCTCCGTGGAATATCTGGTGGGGAGCTTTGTAATGCGCATTTACGCTCCTGAAAAGCTCCCCTGTTGCGCTACGCCCACAGCCAGGGTTGCGTACCGCGCTGCGATGTCTCGTAGGTGTCGATGGATTGGACGTGTCCCAGCGTCAAGCCGATATCGTCCAGGCCGTTCAGCAGGCAGTGCTTCCGGAAGGCATCGACCTCGAACGTGATCTTGCCGCCATCGGGGCCGGTGATCTCCTGCTTTTCCAGGTCGATCGAGACGATGGCGTTGGCGCCACGCTCCGCATCGTCCATCAGAAGATCGACCTGTTCCTGCGGCAGGACGATCGGCAGGATGCCGTTCTTGAAGCAGTTATTATAGAAGATGTCGGCGAAGCTGGGG
>DASQKT010000194.1:0-17861 GCA_035630415.1 Skermanella sp. | reverse complement strand
GGGTCGGCGCTGTTCGGCATGATCTCAGGGTCTTCCGTCGCCAATACGGTCACGGTCGGGTCGCTGACGATCCCGGCGATGATCCGGCTCGGCTACAAGCCGCACTTCGCGGCGGCGGTCGAGGCGACCGCTTCGACCGGCGGCCAGATCACGCCGCCGATCATGGGAGCCGCCGCCTTCCTGATGATCGAATTCCTGGGGCTGCCCTATACGACGATCATTCTGGCCGCCATCGTGCCCGCCTTCATGCATTTCTTCGGCGTGCTGATGCAGGTCCATTTCGAGGCGAAGCGGACTGGATTGCGCGGATTGCGGCCGGACGAGATGCCCGACCTGAAGGCCGCCTTCAAGCGCGACTGGCCGACCGTCATTCCGCTGGTCGTCCTGATCGGCATCCTGCTGGCCGGCTACACGCCCTACATGGCGGCGTTCTGGGGCATCACGCTGTGCATCCTGGTCGGGCTGTTCAACCCCGGCAACCGGATGAGCGTCGGCCAGATCGTCGGCGACCTGCGCGACGGCGCGAAATACGCGCTGGCGGTCGGCGCCGCCGCCGCTACGGTCGGCATCGTCGTCGGCGTGGTGACGCTGACGGGCGTCGGATTCAAGATCTCGTTCATCGTGACCTCGACCGCCGCCGACATGGCGACGTGGGTCGGGGCTTTCCTGCCGGCGGGCTGGACGGCGCCCCAGACGCTGACGCTGCTGTTCACGCTGATCATGACCGGCATCGTCTGCATCCTGATGGGCTGCGGCATCCCGACGACGGCCAACTACATCATCATGGCGACGATTGCGGCTCCGACGCTGGGTCTGCTGGGGGTGGCGCCGATCGTGGCGCACTTCTTCGTCTTCTATTACGGCGTGCTGGCCGACATCACGCCGCCGGTGGCGCTGGCGGCTTATGCCGCCGCCGGCATGGCGGGAGCGGACCCGTTCAAGACCGGCAATACCGCTTTCCGGCTCGGCCTGGGCAAGGTTCTGGTGCCGTTCGTGTTCGTCTTTTCGCCGTCGCTGCTGCTGGTGGCGCCGGGTTTCACGTGGCCGGACTTCATCATCGCGTTTGCCGGCTGCATCATCGGCATCACGTGCCTGAGCGCCGCCTTGTCGGGATATATGCTTGCCCCGACGCGCGCGTGGGAACGGCTGGTGCTGGGATTCTCGGCGATCCTGCTGGTGGCGCCGGAAATCTACTCGTCGCTGCTGGGGCTGGCTCTGATCGTCCCGGTGGTGATCCGGCAACTGGCGGCCCGCAAGGCGGCGCTATCGGCGGCCTAGGTTTAACTGGAAAAGCGATGTCTTTGCAGGCCGGCGTTCCATCATCGAGGTGCGAACGCCGGCCCGAGGGGTGAGGCGTCAGATGACGCCCATCACCAGAAGCACGATCACGACGACCAGCGGCACGCCCATCATCCAAAGCAATCCACCCTTAAGCACGACGTCCTCCTTCCGTGATTTTGAGGTAACGCGAACCTCTGTCGTTGGATAACCCTCGAAAGTGGAAAAGGTTACGCCGCCTCGTCAGCTCTCTGCCTCCATCAAGGCGGCCTCCTGCCGCTCCAGCTCCTCCGCATGCTCCGCCGTCAGGCCGAAGCGGACCGCAACGTCGGGAGCGTAGCGCAGCATGTCGGGCCGCAGCCGGACCAGCGCCAGGTCCTTTGACTTCGCCTCCAGCATGATGTCGAACTCCAGACCCTCCGCCGTCCGCATGAACGTGGCGAACTCGAACGGATTGCAGAAATCGGCATGCCCGGTCCAGACAGGTGCTACGTTGGCGAGGGTGCTCTTGCGCGTCTTCTTATCGGTGCGCTTGATCTGACGCAGTTCCGTCCGGGGCGAGGAGAAGTGGATCTTGGGGCGGACGCCGTCCGGCCATGTGCGGAGGATTGCCTGCAAGGTCTCGCGCATGTCCAAGCCTTCCGGGTTCAGGCACCAGAAATGCTGGTAGTCGAAGATCAGCCGGACGCCGGTCTGTTCGTGAATCCACAGGACGTCGGCGGCGCTGAAGCGCAGGTCGTCGTGTTCCAGCACCAGCCGGCGGCGGACGTGTTCCGGCAGGGTCTTCCAAGTCTCGACCCAGCGGGCGGCGCTGCTTTGACGGTCGCCATAGGTGCCGCCGACATGGATCACCAGGACGGCTTCCGATCCCAGCTCCATCAGGTCCAGCATCTCCGCCTGCGACGACAGATCCCAGATGCTCTTTTTGATCAGCTCGGGATCGGGGCTGTTGAGTACGACGAATTGCGAGGGGTGAAACGACATCCGGATATCGAGCCGCTTCGCCTTGTCGCCGATGGCCTTCAGCTCAGCCGCCGACTCCCGCACCATGCCGTGGAACTGCGGCATGTCGGGGTGCGTGGCGTAAGGGGCGAGGTCGGACGACAGCCGGTACATCCGGATGTCCTGATGGTCGAGATAGTCGAGGATGCCGTCGACATAGGCCAGCGACACCTTCAAATGCGGATCGCTGGCCCAGCGGCGGGCATCGTTGCTCTTCAGATCGGGCTGGCCCATCACCTTGACGGCGAAACCAAGCCGCATCGGGCGGGCGTTCATCGTGGGTTTGTCCATATCGGTTCGAGATATCGATCGGATCGAAAAAACAACGTCCGGCGTCGACAGGAGCCGACCCGTTTCATTCACTGATCTGTTGCTCCCGATACCAAGACCAAGGGGGGAACATGAAAAACAGCTTCAAACGCGTATCGGCCGGCTTCGCGATCGCGAGCGCCATCCTGCTTGCCGCGAACGGCGCTAGTGCCGCCGACATCAAGGAGCGCAGCCTGAAGATCGCGTTCGTCAACATCAAGGAACATCCCCATGGGCTGGGGGCACAGAAGTTCGCCGACATCGTCGCCGAGAAGAGCGGCGGCAAGATCACCGCGAAGCTGTTCGGCGGCGGCACCCTGGGGGGAGATCTGGCCGTCGTCTCATCGCTTCAGGGCGGCACCATCGACATGACGATGGTGGTTCCGGGGACAGTTTCCGGCAACATCAAGGAGTTCTCGATCTTCGACTTCCCGCTGCTGTTCGACAGCTACGAGGAAGCCGATGCCGTGCTCGACGGTCCCGTCGGCCAGAAGCTGCTGGCGCGTCTGCCGGAGAAAGGCCTGATCGGGCTGGGCTACTGGGACCATGGCTATAGGAACCTGACCAACAACCGGCGGCCCGTCGCCAAGCTGGAGGATATCCAGGGGCTGAAGATCCGAGTGATCCAGATCCCCATCGTGATCGACACCTTCAACGCTCTAGGTGCCAACGCCGTGCCGATGCCTCTGCCGGAGGTCTATACCGCCCTGGAAACCGGTGCCGTGGACGGGCAGGAAAATCCCTATGCCCTGATCGAAAGCTCCAAGTACCAGGAGGTCCAGAAATACACCTCGACCACCCGGCACATCTACAACCCGCTGGTCGTGCTGTTCAGCAAGAAGACTTGGGACAAGATGTCCGAGGACGAACATCAAATTCTGCGGCAGGCGGCTGCCGAGGCGACGGCCTATGAGCGCAAGGTTTCCCGTGAAACCAACGTCGCGGCGCTGGAGAAGCTGAAGAAGGACGGCATGACGGTCACCGAGTTCCCGGCCGCCGAGACCGAGCGCATGCGCGAGAAGCTGAAGCCGGTGATCGACAAGTACAGCCACGAAGTCGGCGAGCCCCTGATGAAGGAAATGCTCGCCGAGATCGAGAAGGTGCGCGGCCGCTGAGGGCCGGTACTTGACGGGCAGTCCGTGACGGCCAATACGTGATGGTCAGTCCTTGGAGTCGTCCGAGGCGTTGGCAGGATTGGCCGCGACGGCGGGGGAGGGCACGAACACCGGTTCCGGGTCCTCCTCCCCGGCGGCGGAGAGGGAGCCGTCCTCTTCCACCGCGATCTCCTCGAGCGCCTGATACCAGTGCTGCTGCTCCCGGCCCTCGGGCCGGCCCTCGCGCTCCCAGATCTCCTGGGCGCGCTGTCTTACCCGTTCCTCCCGATCCATCGCCTTTTCCCCTTCGGCTGTGTTTGTCCCTCTCAAGTAACGGCGCCGGCTACTTCCGGGTTGCCGCCACCCCAGCCGGTATTGCGGGTTCCCTGACCGGTTCCACCACCGCATCGAAGTTGCGCACCCAGTAGAGGCTCGCCGCCGCGACCAGCATGGGCGCGGCGAGGACGAGGCAGTAGGCAGGCCGGTCCCATCCCGCCGACATCAGCACCCCGGCAAGGGCAGGCCCGACCACGGCGCCCAGCCGCCCAACGCTCATCGCAAGGCCGGTTCCGGTCGTCCGCACGGTTGCGGGGAAGACGGGAGGCACCACGGCGTACATCGCATTGATCGAGGCGTAGAGGCAGAACCCGATCGCCAGTGCCGCTGTCAGCAGCGCCGTCAGCGTCGGCGGAACGAAGCCGAAGATCGAGGCGGTGACGAACAGCCCGACCATGAAGCACGCGACCAGCCGGCGCGTCCCGATGCCCCGCGCATAGAAGCCGAACAGCAGGCAGCCGATGGCTCCGCCGATATTCATCAGCATCGAGCCCGAGATGCCGCCGCTGATGCTGAGGCCGGCCTGCGTCAGCACCTTGGGCGTCCAGCTCAGGAAGAAGTAGCAGGTCATCATCACGCAGAAATACGCGATGCAGACCGCCAGAGTCCGCCCGGCATAAGGGGGCCGGAAGATGGTGAGCAGGCTGGTGTCGGGGGCTTCTTCCGCACTTTTCGGAGCGGGGAGGGCAGAGAGATGCGGGCGGCCGATCCGGGCCAGCACCCGGTTGACCTTGTCCAGCGCTCCCGCCGGGCGTCTTGCGATCAGGTAGTCCAGCGATTCCGGCATGAAGCGGATGACGGCGGGCACCAGGATCAGCGCTACCAGCCCGCCGAACACATAGACCGAGCGCCAGCCGAAGGCGGAAATCAAGTAGACGGAGAACGCGCCGCCCAGCGTGGCCCCTATCGGGTAGCCCAGCGACATCAGCGAGATCGACAGGTTGCGTCGGCGGTTGGAGGCGTATTCCGCGACCACGATGTTGATGTTCGCCAGCACGCCGCCGATGCCGAGGCCGGTGTAGAACCGCATCGCCGCCAGTTCCGTCACGTCGCGCGTGACCGACGAGATCAGCATGCCGCTGCACAGGATGGCGAGGCAGAGCAACACCGTCGTCCGCCGCCCGATCTTGTCGCCCATCGGCCCGATGAACAGCGCGCCGAAGCCCATGCCGGCAATCCCGGCACTGAACAGAATGCCGAGACCCGTCGGGTCGAGGTTGAAATCCTTCGCGATGGCCGCCGCCGTGAAGGCGACCACCAGCACGTCGAAGCCATCGAGCGCGCAGATCAGAACGCAGAGCGTCACGACGATGACCTGAAAGCTGCTCATGTCGCCTTCCCTGATCAGCACGCGCGGATCAGCCTCGGCCTTGGAGACCGCCATGGATCTTCCTCCCTAAGTATTTGCTTTTCTCGTTGAAAATCCGGAGCCGGCTCAGCCGGCCCGGTCCGCCGTGTCGATGGTGATGCTGCCGTTCACGGCGCGCGAGACGCAGGTACACATGTGGCTGTTGGCGGATTTCTGCGTGTCGCTGAAGAAGACGTCGCGGTGATCGACCGCCCCTTCAAGCTCCAGGATCTTCACGGCGCACAGCCCGCACTCGCCGCGCCGGCAGTCGAAGATCATCTCGACCCCGGCGTCCTCCAGCGCTTCGAGCATGGTCTGGTTGCGCGGGACGGTGATCTCCCGGCCCAGGCGCGGTATCTTCACGGTGAAGTCCTGCGAGGCGAAGCGCCCGCTGTTGCCGAAGGTTTCGAACCGCAGCCCATCGACCGGCCGGCCGCTGTCGTGCCAAGCCCGCTTCGTCGCCTCCAGCAAGCCGATCGGGCCGCAGACATAGAACTCGCCGCCGGGAGCGAGCCTCGCGATCTCGGCCGCCAGATCGACACGTCCGCCTTCCTCGTCGATGAAGACCTGCAACCGGTCGCCCAGCCGCTCGTGCAACTCGTCGCCGAAGGCCAGGTCCTGACGGCTGCGGCAGGCGTAGAGCAGGCGGAACTCGGCGCCGGCCTCCGCCAGGGCCAGTGCCAGTGCCATCGTATAGATCGGCGTGATCCCGATGCCGCCCGCCAGCAGCAGGTATTCCGGCCGGCGGCGCGCCAGTTCGAAGTGGTTGCCCGGCTCCGTGATCGTCAGCCGGTCGCCGGGAGACAGCCGCCACATGTAGGCTGAGCCGCCCCGGCTGTCCGGCAGCAGCTTGACCGCGATCCGGTAGACGCCGTCGGCGCAGGGGCCGACGATGGAGTAGGAGCGCACGTCCGGCCGGCCGCTGATCTGGACGGTGATATTGATGTGGCTGCCGGGCGTCGGCGTCTTGAACTTGCCGTCCGGTTCGATCTCGAACAGGCGGATGTCGGGCGTCACGTCGCGGACGGACCGCAACCGGCCCGTCTGCCATTCCATAACCTCGCGCATTTCTCAGATTCCACGATACTGATCAGGCATCCTCGGCCAGCCGGATCAGCGACGATCCCCGCAGGCGTTGCAGATGCCGTTGACTCTTGAGGACGACCTGAAGGTTGCGCCGGGCGAGCCTGGAGTGCTCGCGCGCCAGCATTTCGGCGCGTCCCGGCTCGAACGCTTCGATCGCCTCGACGATGGAGCGGTGATGGTCCTGGGCGATGAACAGGATTTCCCGCGATTCCGGCAGTTCCGATTGGACCAGCACGAAGGCTCCGGGCTGGGAAAAGGGCATGTGCAGCATCCGCTCGATCGAGCGCTGGATCACGGGGCTGTTGGACAGCTCCACAAGCAGGCCGTGGAAGCGGTCGTTCAGGCGGATGTAGTCCGAGAAGTCGTCCATGCTTAGCGCGGGCCGTCGGACCAGACTGTCCAGGCTGCCCAGGCAGTCGCGGACTTCCGCCAGATCGGCGCGGCTCAGGCGGCGCTCGGCGCAGCGGCGGGCCGCCATGCCTTCCAAGGCTCCGCGCAGGTCGATCGCGTCGATGATGTCGGCTTCCGAGAACTCCCGCACGACGAAGCCGCCGGTGGAGAGACAATCGACCAGCCCTTCCTCCTGGAGCCGGGCCAGCGCCAGCCGGACCGGCGTCCGGGAGACGCCGAGCCGCTCGACGATGCCCAGTTCGGGGACCCGCTCGCCCGGCTTCAACTCGCCATTCAGGATCAGCTCCCGCAGTTGCAGGATCGCCCTGGTCGTCTGGGAGTTGCGCGGGGTCTCTTCCATCGGGTGCCGCTCCTGCTGTGGGTTATTCAGCCGCGATGCCGGGATGCTCTCCCTGTTCGGCCGCCAGCATGCGGTCGATCATGCGCCTTGCCCACAGGGCGCCGGCATCGATGTTGAGGTTATAGAACGGCTGGCGCGGGTTCTTGTCGATGGCGGCCTGCTGGGCTTCCAGAACGGCGTGGTCCTGATCGTAGACGCCCTTGCCGTTATTGACGTGGGCAATGTTCAGTTCCTTGGTCAGGCTTTGGTCGTCGGTGCGGAAGCTGCGGACGAAGTTCCAGAAGTAATGGCAGCTCGTCTCGGATTCCGGCGTGATGGCTGCCAGGAAGAAGCCGTTGACGCCCTGGCTGCGGTCGCCGTCGCGCGCACCTGTCCCGGTCAGCGCCACGCCGACATCGCCGGCGACCACGCAGGGCGCCTCGAAATGGATGATCTGCCAGCGGTCCACATGGCCGGGCTTGCCGAGCTGGCGCGCCCAGAACGGCGGCGGCTCGATGTTCTCCATCCAGCGCGACACCGTGACCTTGCGGTCGGTGTGGGTGACGTCGAACGGGTTGCGGGTGATGGCGTCGTCGCCGATGCTGCCGGCATGGACATAGGTCTCGTGGGTCAGGTCCATGAGATTGTCGACGACCAGCCGGTAATCGCATTTCAGGCTGTAGAAGGTGCCGCCTTCGCCGACCCAGGGCTCGTCGCTGTTCCAGTGGAAGTCGGGGATCTTGTCCGGATCGGCCAGCGCTGGGTCGCCCATCCAGACCCAGGCCAGCCGGTACCGTTCCACGACCGGGAACGACTGGACGCAGGCGGACGGGTTGATGGTTTCCTGCGCCGGCATGTAGGTGCAGCGGCCGACCGAGTTGAAGACGAGGCCGTGATAGCCGCAGACGACCTGGTCGCCGTTCAGGTGGCCGAGCGACAGCGGCAGCAGCCGGTGCCAGCAGGCGTCTTCAAGGGCCGCCACCTGTCCGTCGGTCTTGCGGTAGAGGACGATGTCCTTGCCGCAGATCATGCGTGGGGTCAATTGACGCTTGATCTCATAGTTCCAGGCCGCGGCATACCATGCGTTCATGGGCCACGGCTTTGCGGTCTCGGGCTTCGATGCAGCCACCGGTTTCCTCCCCGGATATGGATTTGTCTCTTGGGATTATGGAATACAGGAATATGTGATTGCATGCAATTATCCATCTGGCACGCTGAAGGCATACGTAAATGGGACAGGAAAGTAGCTGTATCCCAAGGCCTTGAGGGCTTCATTGCATGCAAGGATCTCGTAGTCGATGCAGCCCTGTCGTTCGAGCAGGAACTAAGTACGTTTGTAACGGTTGCCATTCGCCGCCTCGTTTCCAGCACCCCGCATCCAGCGAATGGCTCCAGTTCATGCTTGTCTACGGCGATCAGTCCCGGACCGAAAATCCTCGCGATGTTGTCGAGCGCTTGAGAGAAATGTTGCGGCGGCTTGGGTCGATGCCGGCTGGGATCGAACGGCACGCCGTTCTGGTGGCGGCGCTGATCGATGCCGGTGAGGTGGCCCAGGGTGTTGCGGACGCTCAGTTCGCGGATATGGGACATGACGCCCGGTCGGACCTGACCGATGCGCTGATGGCGCTGCTGATCGGCATCGCGTGCTGCGTTCGCCAGTCGTGGCGTACCGGCTTCAGGCAACTGGGCGGCTTGCCGGAAGCGGAACTTCGTTCCGTCATGAGCCTTCCCCTGCCGGACGCGATCACCACCAAGACGGCGGAAGGCTTCTCGCTCTACGGCCTGTATCCGGAAACCTACCTGGAGGCCGCCGGCACATTGCATGCAGCGGAGCGGCCGATGCAGGTGATCGGCCTGCGCAGCGTCGGAGCGCCGCTGGCCGCCGCCGTGGCCGCCGGCTTGGGGCTCCGGAACGCCGTGACCCTGCGTCCGGCTGGCCATCCGTTCAACCGGGAGATCAAGCTGGCCGAAACCCTGGCTGCCGAGATCCTGGCCGGCAAGGACTCCCGCTACGCCGTGGTGGACGAAGGTCCCGGCCTGTCCGGCAGTTCGTTCGGCGCAGTCGCCGACTTCCTGGAGGACGCCGGAGTCTCTCCCGACCGCATCCACTTCTTCCCCAGCCACGCTGGCATGCCGGGAGGCTGCTCCAGCGAGCGTCACTGGCTGCGCTGGCAGAAGGCCCGCCGCCATGTCGTCGATATCGGCGACATGCTGATCCACAAGCCGAAACGGTCGGAGCATCGGCTGGAAACCTGGGCCGCCGAACTGGTCGGCCCGCCCACGGGCGACATGATGGAGATTTCCGGAGGCTGGTGGCGGGCGGTCCGCTACTCTCGAGAGGCCGAGTGGCCGCCGGTCAAGCCGCAACTGGAACGCCGCAAATTCCTGCTGCCCACCGCCGGCGGCACGTGGCTGCTGAAGTTCGTGGGCCTGGGCAGCATGGGGGAGCGTAAACTGTCGCGTGCCCGGTCGCTCCACGCCGCCGGCTTCACGCCGGAGGTGGCGGGCTTCCGGCATGGCTTCCTGGTCGAGCGCTGGATCGACGGCGCCGTGTCCCTCGACCAGCGGTTCGGCGACCGCGCCAGGGTCGTGGAGCAGGTCGGCCGCTACCTGGGCTTCCGCGCCCGCCATTTCGAGGCTGGAGCGGAGCAGGGCGCATCCCTGACGGCGCTTGCCGGAATGGCGCGGTTCAATACGACCCAAACGCTTGGCGATGACGCCGCCGGCGACTTGGACCTTCTGCTGCGAGACGCCGGGCTGCTGGAGGGCTCCGTCAGGCGGGTCGAGACCGACAACCGCCTCCACGCCTGGGAATGGCTGCATGCACCGGACGGGCGCCTGCTGAAGACCGATGCGCTGGACCATCACGCCGGGCACGACCTGATCGGCTGCCAGGACATCGCGTGGGACATTGCCGGCGCCACGGTCGAGTTGGGCCTGTCCGAGTCGGAGTGCCAGCGGCTGTGCCGGATCGTCGCCGGGCAGTCTGGACACCCGGTCGACCCCAGCCTTTTGGCGCTGCTGACGCCCTGCTATCTGGCCTTCCAGATGGCCGACCACGCCATGGCCGCCCACAGCGTCGCACCCGAAAGCGCGGAAGCCAAGCGGCTGCGGGCAGCCGTGGACCGTTACGCCCGGCGGCTGGAACGGATCGTCGCCGCCGGACGACGCGACCGCTCGCCGATGGACACCTGCATCGCCGCAGCCTAGGTTAGTCGCGTAATCCCGACGCCATCAGGCCTGCATACATGTCCGACGCTGAAATGAGCCGCTTCACCCGACCGCGCAAGCTGGGGGAGCGAGAGACCATCCGTTCGCTGCTGCCCTATCTGTGGCCACGCAACGAGATGGAGCTTCGTGTCCGGGTCGTGGCGGCCATCGTCTGCCTGTTCATCGCCAAGATCGCCAACGTCTACGTCCCCGTGCTCTACAAGCACGCGATCGATGCACTCGGCACGACGGCGGGGACGATAGCGGTGCTGCCGGTCGGCCTGATCCTGGCCTATGGCCTCGCCCGCGTCCTGTCGCTGGCCTTCGGCGAGTTGCGCGACGCGATCTTCGCCAAGGTGGCCCAGCGCTCGATTCGGGCGGTGGCGCTCAACGTCTTCCGGCACCTGCACGCGCTGTCGCTGCGCTTTCATCTGGAACGCCAGACCGGCGGGTTGTCGCGCTCAGTCGAGCGCGGGACCAAGGCGATCCAGACGCTGCTTTCGTTCATGCTGTTCAACATCCTGCCGACGCTGCTGGAGATCCTGCTGGTCTGCGCAATCCTGTGGGGGATGTTCAACATCTGGTTCGCGCTGGCGACCTTCACCACGGTCGTCCTGTATATCGCCTATACCCTGGTCATCACCGAGTGGCGGACGAAGTTCCGCCGCGAGATGAACGAGATGGACAACCAGGCCAATACCAAGGCGATCGACAGCCTGCTCAACTACGAGACCGTCAAGTATTTCGGCAACGAGGAGCACGAGGCCCGGCGCTACGACAATGCCCTCAGCTTCTACGAAAAGGCGGCGGTGCGGAGCCAGACCAGCCTGTCGCTGCTGAATATCGGACAGGCCGCGATCATCTCCATCGGGTTGACGGTCGTGATGTACATGGCGGCGCGCGGCATCATGAACGGAACCATGACCATCGGCGACTTCGTGCTGGTCAACACCTACCTGCTCCAGCTTTATCAGCCGCTCAACTTCTTCGGCTTCGTCTACCGCGAGATCAAGCAGGGTCTTGCCGATATGGAGAAGATGTTCGAACTGCTGGAGATCGACCGCGAGATCGCCGACGCTCCCGATGCCAAGCCGTTGGAGGTGGCGGGCGCCACGGTGACCTTCAGGGACGTGGAGTTCGGCTACGATCCGCGCCGGCCGATCCTGAAGGGCGTGTCCTTCACGGTCCCCGCCGGGCGCACGGTCGCCATCGTCGGCCCCAGCGGGGCCGGCAAATCGACCATCAGCCGGCTGCTGTTCCGCTTCTACGATCCCAATTCCGGCGGCATCCTGATCGACGGCCAGGACATCTCGGCCATTACCCAGTCGTCGCTGCGCGCCGCCATCGGCATCGTCCCGCAGGACACTGTCCTGTTCAACGACACGATCTTCTACAACATCGCCTATGGCCGCCCCGGCGCCTCGGTCGAGGAGGTCGAACGGGCGGCGAAGCTGGCCCATATCCACGACTTCGTCCTGCGCTTGCCCGACGGCTACAAATCGATGGTCGGCGAGCGTGGCCTGAAGCTGTCAGGCGGCGAGAAGCAGCGCGTCGCCATCGCGCGGACCATCCTGAAGCAGCCCGACATCCTGCTGTTCGACGAGGCGACATCCGCGCTGGACACCCATACCGAACGCGAGATCCAGGCGAACCTGCGGGAGGTCAGCCGGGGCCGGACGACGCTGGTGATCGCCCACCGGCTGTCCACCGTGATCGACGCCGACGAGATCATCGTCCTGGAGGACGGCAGCATCGTCGAGCGCGGACGCCACGCCGAGTTGCTGGCCCGCCGGGGCGCCTATGCCGCGATGTGGACCCGCCAGCAGGAAGCGGCCGGCGAAAAGGCGGTAGCGGATCTGCCCGTCTCGTATTCGAAACCCATTATCAGCCATGGTTGATGCCATGACCAGAGATCCCGCCGTCAAAGACGTTACCGAACGCCTGCGCATCGCCACATGGCCCGTGCATGAACGGCTTCACCTGCATCCGGTCCTCCGCCCTCTGACGGCCCGCCAGCCGACCGCCGAAGGCTATCTCAGCGCCGTCCGTGCCCTGTACGGCTTCGTGGCGCCGATGGAACGGCGGCTGGGCGACGAGGCTGCGGGGCGCGCCGCCCGAACGCCGCTGCTGCTTGCCGACATCGGCGTGCTGGATGCGGCGGCAGCCGGCGCCGAACCGCCGCTGGCGACGGACCTGCCGGAGCTTCCGACGACGGCGGCCAGGATCGGCGCCCGCTGGGTGCTCGACGGCTCGGCCCACGGCGGGCGGGCGATGCTGCCGCATCTCCAGCGCACGCTGGCCGTCGGCCCCGAGCAGGGTGCTTCGTATTTCGCCTCTGCCGGGATCGACCTGAAGGCGGAGCGGCAGTCGCTCCGCGACCTGATCGAGCGGGACATCGTGACCGAGGAAGACCGCGCCGCCGCGACCGAGGCGGCAGCGGCGACCTTTTCCGCGCTGGAACGCTGGCTGGACCATCTCGCCGCACCTTCGCCCGCACCGGCATCTTGAGCCTTGGGCGGTCCGACTGTAGGTTCATCGCACCATGACAGTCATTCCGCCTTCCGGCAGCCGCCGCCCCGCCACTTCTCCCGCCGAAACCGCCGAGGCGATCCGCCGGGGTGACCGTCGCGCGCTCGCCCGCGCCATCACCCTGATCGAATCCACCCGCGCCGACCACCGTGCTATGGCGGAAGAGCTGCTGGCGGAACTGCTGCCCCATACCGGCAACTCGATCCGGATCGGCATTTCCGGCGTGCCCGGCGTCGGCAAATCGACCTTCATCGAAGCCTTCGGCCTGCACGTGATCGGGCAGGGGCACAAGGTCGCGGTGCTGGCGGTCGATCCGTCGTCGCAGCGGACGGGCGGCTCGATCCTGGGCGACAAGACCCGGATGGAGGAGCTGACCCGCAATACCTCGGCTTTCATCCGCCCCTCTCCCAGCGGCGGCACTCTGGGCGGCGTAGCCCGCCGCACGCGCGAGGCAATGCTGGCCTGCGAGGCAGCCGGATATGACGTCGTGATCGTGGAAACGGTCGGCGTCGGCCAGTCGGAAACCGCCGTGTCCGACATGGTCGATCTGTTCATGCTGCTGCTGCTGCCGGGCGGCGGTGACGAGCTTCAGGGCATCAAGAAGGGCATCGTCGAACTGGCCGACCTGATCGTCGTCAACAAGGCCGACGGTGCGCTGGTCAATGCCGCCCGCCATGCCGTCGCCGAGTACCGCCATGCGCTGGCGCTGCTGCGCTCGCCGTCGAAGGACTGGAAAGTCCCGGTGCTGACCTGCTCCGCAGCGACCCGACTGGGCGTGCCGGAGGTGTGGGAAACCATCGGCAAGTACCGTGAGATACTGTCGGCGACCGGCGCGCTCGATGCGCGCCGCGCCGAGCAGGCGCGGGCCTGGATGTGGAGCGAGATCGCCGAAACCCTGACCGCCGCCTTCCGCCACCACCCCGCCGTCCGCGCCGACCTCGCCGCCGCCGAACACGCCGTCACCCATGCCGAAACGACGCCGACGGTGGCAGCGCGCGCGTTGCTGGAGAAGTTCCTGGGCCGATCCCAATAGGGACCGGCCGCCATCCCGTTTTTCGGGCTGGCTTAAACTATCGTCCGAGGGTTGACCGGCACCGACACCAGACGGGACGTATCGGCGAAGTTCGCCACGTCGTCCAGCGCCGCCTTGCCCTCGGGTGAGCCGAAGCCCGCCTTCATGGCGTCTTCGCTGTCGAAGGTCAGTTGGGCGATGCCGTCCACCGGCAGATTGCCCTCGGCGTCCGGCTGGCCATGAAGCTGCACATAGCCCTTCAGCCCCGGAATCTTCGCCGCGATCGGGCCGTGAACGTCATGCCAGTAGGTCTGGTATTCCTGGGTCGAGGTTCCGGGCTTCCGGTACAGCAGCAGCGCCAGAGTGAACATGCGTCGATCCTCCCGATTTGGTTTTTGTTGGAACCACGGTGACCGCCCGCAGGAATCCTGTCAACTTGAACAAAAGCAGCATTTCAGCCGATCATCCGGGATTTTCGCGCCTGATCGCTGTCGGAAGGTCACGCTGCTTCCGCAATGCGTATCTCGACTTGCAAGCCGGCTGCCACGGCCATATTCACCAGCGTATCCAGCCCAAACAGAGTGATCTTGCCGCGCATCAGATCCGAGACGCGCGGCTGAGTCACGCCGAAGCGCAGGGCGGCTTCACTCTGGCTCCAGCCCTGACGCTTGATGTGTTCTTCAAGCGCCATCATCAGCGCCGAACGGAGCTTCAAGTTCTCCGCTTCGGCGGGGGTGTTCTCGATAGCGTCCCACACACTGGCATAGCGTTCGTCGCTCATTGACCGAGTTCCTTCAGTAAGTCTCCATAACGTTTCGCGGCTAAATCGATATCCGTTGCACTGGTCTTTTCCGTTTTCTTTTGGAAGCAGTGCAGCACGTATACAGCGTCGGCGAGCTTAGCCACATAGATGACCCGAAACGCGCCGCTGGCATCCCGAATTCGAATTTCCCGCACGCCCCGCCCAACCGTGTTCATCGGCTTCCAATCGTTGGGTTCAAAGCCACGCTGGATCTTGTCGAGCTGGTATCCGGCTTCCGGCCGGGCAGGCTCAGGAAAATCCCGGAGATCATCAAGGGCGTTGCCCCGGAACACGATGGGCTTCAGATCGGACATGGGCAAAATCATACAAAATTTTGTATAGGCAGGCAAGCTAATCCCGCGATGCTCGTGCCATCAGGAACTAGGCTATCGGCTTCGACACGTCGCGCCAGGAAACCCTGATTGCCGCGATGCGCAGCATCAGGGAGATCCTGGAGCCGGAAAACGCCGCCGCCGAGCCATGGCTGATCCGCCCGCACCGGCCCGGCGACATCGGCTGGATCGTTCACCGCCATGGCGTACTTTACAGCCGTGATTATGGCTGGAACGCTAGTTTCGAAGGCTTCGTCGCCGAGATCGCCGGCAAGTTCGCCCAATGCCACGACGCCAGCCGCGAGCATTGCTGGATCGCCGAGCGGCACGGCGACATCATCGGCTCGGTCTTCCTGATGCGGCAGGACGATCAGGTCGCCAAACTGCGCCTCCTCTACGTCGAGCCCGCCGCGCGAGGCCTGGGCGTCGGCCGCCGTCTGGTCGAACAATGCCTGCACTTCGCCAGATCGGCCGGCTATCGCCGCATCGTCCTGTGGACCAATGACGGTCTGACTTCGGCAAGGCGTATCTACGAAGCCGCCGGGTTTCAACTGGTGGCGGAAGAGGCGCACAGCATGTTCGGGCCGCCGATGGTTGGGCAGGATTGGGAGTTGGAGTTGTAGGCCTGCGGCTAATGCCTGCGCTTCATTGCTGGAGGTCGAACGGCGGCTGAGCATGCGCCGAGAGTCCCGCCGTGACTGGTACGGAACGTGACTGCAAGCTGACCTGACGGTCAAGCCCTCGATCCTCGCCGCCACGCGTCCAACGAAAAATGCAATGCAAATTGAGTGACCGTTTAGAAAATCAACAACCTAGCTATAAAATTGTATTATGTTTTTGTAACTCCCGTAAAATTATATTCCAAGACAGAAATGTTACCTTTTAGGAAGTGACAATCAAAAATACTATCTATATATGATGCACATCGAAAACTTAGATCGGAAATGCAGATATGAAGTCGTATTTTTTCGCTTTTGGATTGTCAGTGGCGACAGTTTTGTCTGCTGCTAGCTTCGCCAATGCGCAAAGCAAGCCTGCAATTTTGTCGACACTGGCGGCGCAGAACTTTGCGTTCTGCCTGAGCAGCAACACCTCCATCGTCATCTCCGACACTGTCGCAACCGAAGTTGGCGTTGTGATCACGAACGTCGGCAACAGCCTGACCAACACTTCGGGCACCGTGGTGGTTGCGGCGAACAACTTTTACAACAGCGGCGCCGGCGTCGAGTGGACATCCGGTATGGGCGTATTCTCGCTGCCCGGCGGCAGCTGCTACAACGCTGCCACGATGAGCAAGACCACCTCACCGAACGGTTCCACACCTTGGGTATGTGCGGTGACGAGTGGCGGTCCCTCCGGCGCCGGTGCGGCGTTCTCGGGCATCGCTTCGACGCAGACGCAGGTCACGTCGATCGCTTCTGCTTCCATGACGACAGGCGTGAGCTCGACGCTCAACAATGCGCCGATCGTGAACTGCACCTACTGATTCTGTCTTGGACTGCAAGCCGATCGGTAGGCACTATTGTCGACCGCTGCGGCATGGAATCAGCCGCCCACCATTCCCGGTGGGCGGCTGTTTCCGTTGGACCAGTAATGTTCAAGACGTCTGGTAATCCGAACGTGAGCGTCGTGACGATGCGACTTGGAGTGAGCCGATCGATATCGGCTCTTAGTGTCCTTGCTTCGTGCTCCGCCCTTCTAGTCGCATTCAATACCGCTCCCGATGGGCATTGAATTTGCGGATCGAATGTAGGGGGGCGGGCCATTCCGATCAGGCCGCTTCCCGCATGAGTGGAGAGGACGAGGATCAATCCGACCATTCCTTGACATTCCGGGGTAACCCCCTCAGAATCGCCGCACCTCCGCACCCGCGAGGCGGCCGAGCAAGGGAGCTGGAATTCCCCCGCCCGGCCTGACCATCGATAACCCCGCTTAAGGAGTGAGTATCAATGGCTGAGGCAACCAATAGCACAACGCCCGGCGCGTTTTCGCGCCGTTTTTTGGCGACCGTCGCCGCGAGGGTTTCGGCCTTCGCGGCGGCGGGTGAACCGTTAAGCGCCGCGGGGTTCCGCGGCGCTACGGTCGGGCCGTGCCCTGGAGCAGCCGCCCCGTTCTGAGTCCGCTTTCATCAGCCGGACTTTCGTCGTGTCGCTTCATCAGAGACGCGGATCAATACCCATGCCTGAAGACCCAAATCAAATCTGCATGTACCTGCCGGGGCTTCCCAGCCGGAGGAGCGGACGGGGCATCTTCCGCAGTTTCGGCAAACTGCTGGTTATCTGGAGCGTGCTGCTGCCGCTGATAGCATTGCCATTCACTGCCTCCGGTCCCTATCACATTATCCCGCTGCTCGAGATATCGCTGAAATACATGGATGCCAGGGTCGGCCCCATGACGGTGGCCTATGAAGACATCGTCGTCGGCGCCTTGGTGCTGCTCGGCGTCGGGCTGTCGTTCATGATCCTGCCGCGAAGCGGGGGCGAAACGTAAAGTCTCCGACCTCGGCGCGGCGTATCTGCGAAGCCGTAGGGTTTCGGCTGGGCGCGGAGGAGCGGCACTGCATGCTCGGGCCGCCGATGGTTGGGCAGGGTTGGGAGTTGGAGTTGTAGGAACGTGCTCCCTCACCCTTGTGTATCCGAGACAGTGGTAGAGTGTAGTCGCTGGGGGTGGGGCATGCCCCACCCCCAGCGCGGGCGGCCGACCGTTCACCCTCGGATGCTTCGTGTTTGGTGCGCGGACCATCGTGTGGGAGCCTGGTCACCGCCCGTCCCTTCGTTCGCCCAGACAGTTGCC